>NCKG01000246.1:0-3116 GCA_002279095.1 Cellulomonas sp. 14-74-6 | reverse complement strand
GACAGCGTGACCGTGCTGATGCCCAGCGTCGACGCCGCGAGCGCGGCGGTCTGCTGCTGAGCGGCGGTGGCGTAGTAGACGACGCTCTGCTTGGTGCTGCTGGGGCTGTTGCCCGTGGTGACCGAGGTGAACCCGGCCTTGGTGAGCTTGGTGGCGGCGGTCGCGGCGGCGCCCGAGATGCCCGAGGCGTTCAGCACCTTCACGGGGGTGGCCTTGTCGACCGTGCCGGACGACGACGCCGGGGGGCTGGCGGGTGCGCTGCTCGGCGCCGTGGAGGCGGGCGCGCTGGCGGTGGCAGCACCGGACTCGGCCGCCGAGGGGGACTCGGCGGGGGTCTCGGTCACGGCCGGGACGGCGAGGTTGGGCAGACCGCCGTTGTTGGACATCCACGTGACGGCGCCCCAGGCGAGGAGCGGCACCAGGACGATCACCAGCAGGAAGGGCCACCAGCGGCTCCATGCCGAGCGGGGAGCGCGGTGCACGCCGCGGGGTGCACCTGCATCCGGCTGCGCGTCGAACTCGTCGGCGGGGTACGGGTAGGCGGCCTTGCTCACGGCGAGAAGGCTAACGGCTCAGTCCGTGAACCCCGTGCGCCCCGCGCTCACGCGTCGGCGCTGAGCCGACGGGCCGTGCGGGCCCGCTGGCGGGACGAGCGCAGCCGACGCAGCCGCTTGACCAGCATCGGGTCGAACGCGAGCGCCGCCGGGTCGTCCAGCAGCCCGTTGAGCACCTGGTAGTACCGCGTCGCCGACATGTCGAACAGCTCGCGGACCGCCTGCTCCTTGGCACCGGCGTACTTCCACCACTGCCGCTCGAACGTGAGGATCTGCTGGTCCCGCTCGCTCAGGCCCGTCGAGCCCTCGACCGGCTCCGACAGCTCCACGGTGAGGCTGCGCACTGCTGCGACGTCCATGCCGGTCCCCTCTCGTCGTACCGGCGCCCAGCGTACGGCCCGAACGACACCGGTGTCATTCGCCTCGCGGCCCCCGGGCACGCGCATGCGTCCGTGCGGCACTGGGTACCGTGCGGACCGTGGCACCCGCAGCGCTCGACCAGCTGATCGACCCGGGATGGGCGGCGGCCCTCGCACCCGTCGAGCCGCGGATCCGCGCGGCCGGCGACTTCCTGCGCGCCGAGCTCGCGGCCGGCCGCACCTACCTCCCGGCCGGCGACGCGGTGCTGCGGGCGTTCACGCGGCCGCTGGACCAGGTGCGCGTGCTGGTCGTCGGGCAGGACCCCTACCCCACGCCGGGCCACCCGATGGGCCTGTCGTTCTCCGTGCAGCCCGACGTGCGACCGCTGCCCCGCTCGCTGGACAACATCTTCCGCGAGCTGGTCGACGACCTCGGGGTGCCGCGGCCGAGCTGCGGCGACCTGAGCCCGTGGGCCGACCGCGGCGTGATGCTGCTCAACAGGGTGCTCACCGTGCGGGCCGGCGCCCCGGCCTCGCACCGGGGCAAGGGCTGGGAGGCGGTGACCGACCGGGCGATCGCGGCCCTCGTCGAGCGCGGGGGCCCGCTGGTCGCCGTGCTGTGGGGCCGGGACGCGCAGACCCTGGCACCGGCGCTCGGCGACGTGCCGATCGTCCGCAGCGCGCACCCCAGCCCGCTGTCCGCGCACGGCGGCTTCTTCGGCTCGCGTCCGTTCTCCCGGGTCAACGAGCTGCTGGTGACCCAGGGCGCCGAACCCGTGGACTGGCAGCTGCCCTGAGCCGACAGGTGCGCCGGAGGCCTGCGCGGCGTCGGTACGCGCGTGCAAGATGTCCCGGTGCGCGACCACCTTCCGCCCTGGACCCGGTACGTCGCCCTCGGCGACTCGTTCACCGAGGGTCTGTGGGACAGCCCGGCCGGTCCCGACGCCCCGCAGCGCGGCTGGGCCGACGTGCTGGCGTCCCGGCTCTCCGAGCGGCGGACGGCCGCGGGTGAGCAGCCCCTGGAGTACGCGAACCTCGCGGTGCGGGGAAGGCTGCTGCGCCCGATCCTGCGGGAACAGGTGCCGGTGGCCCTCGACCTCAAGCCGGACCTGGTGAGCCTGGTCGGTGGCGGCAACGACCTGCTGCGCCCCACCGGCGACCCGGACCGATTGGCCCTCGACCTCGAGCACGCCGTGCGCAAGCTGCGGTCCGCCGGCATCGAGGTGCTGCTGGGCACGGGGTACGACACCAAGGAGAGCCCGCTGGTGCGCCGCATCCGGCCGCGCGTGGGCGTCTACAACACGCACATCTGGTCGATCGCGCGCCGGAACGGTGCGCACGTGGTGGACCTGTGGGGCATGCGGTCCCTGGCCGACTGGCGGATGTGGGCCGACGACCGCATCCACCTGACCACCGACGGGCACGCGCGGGTGGCGCAGGCGGCGCTGGTCGCGCTGGGGCTGCCGCCGGACCGCGACGACTGGGACGACCCGCTGGCACCGCTGCCGCCGGTGCCCCGCGTGGAGCAGCTGCGTGCCGACGCCCGCTGGCTGCGGGTGCACGCCTACCCGTGGGCGACCCGGCGGCTGCGGCGGTCGTCGAGCGGGGACACCCGCGGGCCGAAGCGTCCGCAGCCGACGCCGATCGTCCCGCCGGAGCGGGACCCGGAGGACTGACGGCCACGGGCTGAAGCCCGGCTGGACACCGCTGCGTCGGCGGTGGACCCTCCCTCGGTGACCACGCCCGTCCCCGCCCGCCCGACGCTCGGCGCCGAACGGCGGGCCGTGCTGCACCGCCGGGTCCGTCGGATCGTCGCCACCACCATCACGTACAACGTGCTCGAGGCGGCGGTGGCGATCGGCGCCGGGGCGGCCGCGTCGTCGGCGGCACTGCTCGGGTTCGGGCTGGACTCCGTGGTCGAGGTGCTGTCCGCCGTCGCCGTCGCCTGGCAGTTCAGCAGGCGCGACCCCGAACGGTGGGACGCGCTGACCGCCCGGCTGGTCGCGGTGGCGTTCTTCCTGCTCGCGGTCTACGTGACGGTCGAGTCGGTGCTCACGCTCACCGGCGTGCAGCGCACGGAGCAGAGCACCGTCGGCATCGGGATCGCGGCGCTCAGCCTGGTGACGATGCCCGCGCTGGCGTGGCTGGAGCGGCGCACCGGGCGCGAGCTCGGCTCGGCGAGCGTCGTCGCCGACTCCCGGCA
>NCKG01000245.1:0-3134 GCA_002279095.1 Cellulomonas sp. 14-74-6 | reverse complement strand
CGGCATCGTTCTCGGTGTCGCCGTGCTGCCGGTGAACGACACGTTGGCCCTGGTGGTCGCCGTGCTCGGAGTGGCGGGCGGCGTGCTGGTCGCGGTGCTGACCACCACGCGGGTCGAGGTGGGCCACGGCACCCTGCGCGCCGGTGCGGCCCGGATACCGGCGCGTCTGGTCGGTCCCGCGACGGTCCTGGACGGCGAGGCGCTGCGCACGGCGCTCGGCCCGGCGCTGGATGCCCGGGCGTACCTCTGCCTGCGAGGCTGGGTGCACCGGGCCGTGCGGATCGAGCTGCACGACCCGCAGGACCCCACCCCGTACTGGGTGGTCAGCACTCGCCGACCCGACCGGTTGGTGGCCGCACTCTCGGCCGCAGGTGCTCGCACGTCCGCCCCGACCGGGGCGTGACCTGGCGGGCACGACGACGGCCGGCCCCGGAAGGACCGGCCGTCGGTGGAACGGTCGCGTGGTGCGGGACGGCTCAGGCGGCGCACTCCGAGCAGACGGGCTGGCCGTCGCGCTCGTAGGCGAGCTGGCTGCGGTGGTGCACCAGGAAGCAGCGGGAGCAGGTGAACTCGTCGGCCTGCCGGGGCAGCACGCGCACCGACAGTTCCTCGCCGGACAGGTCGGCGCCGGGCAGCTCGAAACCTTCGGCGGCCTCGGTCTCGTCCTCGTCGACCACGCCCGAGTTCTTGTCCGAGCGCCGGGCCTGGAGCTCCTGCAGCGAGTCCTCGCTGAGGTCCTCCTCCGTCTTGCGCGGCGCGTCGTAGTCGGTCGCCATGGGGGCTCACATTCCGTGGACTGGTCTGGGGTACGGGTGCTCAATGCTCAGCGGGCGCGGTTTGTTCCCCGCGCGGAGGGGATTGTGCACCACATCCCGAGGCGATGCGAACGCGGCGCCAGCCGGTCTCACCGAGCGCCGACGTCACTCGTCCGAGTCGGCGCCCAGGGCCTCGAGGAGAGCCACCACCTCGGCGACGAGGGCGGGCGCCCCGGCGACCGTCATCTCGGCGTCCGCCGGGCGACCGCGCAGCCCCGTCACCACGGCTCCGGCCTCCTGCGCGATCAATGAGCCCGCCGCCATGTCCCACGCCTGCAGACCTCGTTCGTAGTGCAGGTCGAGGGTGCCCGCAGCCACCGAGCAGAGGTCGAGCGCCGCTGACCCGATGCGGCGGATGTCCCGCACGCGCGGCAGGAGGTCGGCGACCACGCGGGCCTGTGCACGTCGGCGCTGCGCGACGTAGCCGAAGCCCGTGCTGAGCAGGGCGTCCGGCAGCGCGGGTGCGGGCGGCAGGTGCAGCGGTCGGCCGTCGAGGGACGCACCGGAACCGCGTCCGGCGGTGTACGTGATGCCGATGGTCGGGGCGTGGACGCATCCAGCCAGCACCGTCCACGTGTGCGGCGACGGCGCCACGGTGGGGTCGGGGGACGTGACCGCCGCGACGGAGACGGAGTACGACGGCAGGCCGTACAGGTAGTTCACCGTCCCGTCGATCGGGTCCACGACCCAGGTGATGCCCGTGCTGCCCGGCTCGAAGCCGCCCTCCTCGCCGAGCACCGCGTCGCCGGGCCGCAGCTCTGCGAGCCTGCGACGCAGCAGCGCCTCGGAGGCGAGGTCCATGGCGGTGACCACGTCCTGCGGGCTCGACTTCGTCGCGGCGACGGTGACCCGGTCCGGGCGTCCGTCGCCGACCAGGGTCCCGGCCTCCCGGGCCACCGCCTCGGCGACGGAGCACAGTTCTGCGACGACGTCGGGGTCCGTCGGGGTGCGGGGCTGGCTCACGCCTCCATCCTGCCGCAGGGCTCGCGGCTCACCGGCCGAGGTGCGCCGCGCTGGGCCGGATGGGTGGCAACCTGGGCGCCGGAAGGGAGGCGAGAGGCCATGGGTGAGCTCGAGCTGGTAGGACTGCACGAGGACGGGGAGCACCTGGTGCTGTCCGGCCCCGACGGACAGCGGTTCCGGTTGCGCATCGACGAGCCGCTGCGTGCTGCCGTCCGCCGAGACCGGCCGCAGCTCGAACAGCTGCGGTCCGAGCGAGCGGGCACTCTCAGCCCCCGCGAGATCCAGGCCCGGATCCGTGCGGGCGCCACGGCGCAGGAGGTCGCGGACTCCGCGGGCCTGCCCGTCGAGGCGGTCCGTCGCTACGACGGTCCGGTGCTCGCGGAGCGGGAGTACATCGCCGAGCAGGCACGGTCGGCGCACGTCGGGCACGAGAACGGTTCTCCCGCGCTGGGCGACCTGGTGACCGACCGCCTGGCCGCGCGCGGGGTCGACGTCGGAACGCTCGGGTGGGACGCGGCCCGTGACGGTGCGTCGCCCTGGACGGTGCTGGCGCACTTCGTCGTCGGCGGTGAGCCGCGCGAGGCCAGGTGGAGCTTCGACGCCGCGTCCCACGCTCTCGTCGCGCTCGACGACGAGGCGCGGTGGCTGTCCGAGACCGAGCTCGACGAGCCCGTGGGACGGCGCCACCTGGCGGCGGTGCGCGATGTCGTCTTCGACTTCCGCGCAGATCCGGCACCGCTCGGCGGCGAGGACGACGAGCCGGTCGGGGACCCGGTCGAACGGACGGCCGCCCTGCTCGACGACCTGCGCAGCCGCCGGGGCGTCCGTCAGGGCCTCGACGTCGAGGACGACGAGGACGACGGGGACCGGTTCGAAGGCTTCGGACCGCAGCGCGCGTTCGACCTCGGCACGTTCGAGCAGCAGGTGCCCGGCGCGCACCCCGTCGACGCCGACCCAGTCGCCGAGGCCCGGGTGCTGTCGGTCACGCACCTGCACGCGGCGGGCTCCGGCGAGACGGAGGACACGGCCGGTGAGACGCCGCCGGTCGCGACGGTCCCGGCGCCCGCGGCGTCGCCGGACGAGCCGGCAGCCACGGCGGACCGTCCGCGGAGCCGGCGGGGCCGGGCCAAGGTGCCCAGCTGGGACGAGATCGTCTTCGGCGCCAAGCCTGAGTGAACCCGGCGGCTCAGATCTCGGCGGGCTGCCCGGTGGTGGCGGTCAGCAAGGTCTGAGCGGTCGGGGCGGCGGCACGTGCGGTCGCCGCCGTCATCCGGCGCATGTGGTGGCGACGGCAGAGCACCTCGTAGGCCACCTCGGCGGTGCCCGCGACGTCGCCGACGACCACCTGCTCCCAAG
>NCKG01000007.1:0-17591 GCA_002279095.1 Cellulomonas sp. 14-74-6 | reverse complement strand
TCACGGGCAGCCCCACGCGGCGCAGCGCACGGAGCAGGTCCGGCTGAGAGTCCGGGTTCAGCGCCGGTGCGTCCAGCTCCGACCGCAGCCGCTCCGCGAGCTGCTCGAGACGGCGGGGCCGCTCACGGACGCGCGGACGTGGTCCCAGGAGCGAGCGGAGCACCTCGTCGTGCACCGCCGGGTCCCACGGCACACCGGCATGGCGCATCTCCGCCGCGGCCAGCGCACCGGCCGACTCGGCAGCCAGCAGCAGCCTCAACCGGGCCGGTGGGGCGGCTCGCTCGACCGCCTCGTCCTGCGCGGCCAGCTCCGCCAGGCACGTCTCCTCGTCGAGCGGCCGCTCGGCCCGGACCTCGTCGAAGAGCGTCTCGGTGGAAGATCCGGGTTCGGCCGGAGCCGGCGCGTCGAACGGGCCGGCCGCGGCCGTCGCCAGCGGCGAGGTGGCGACGGCGGGTGCGAGGCGCAGGACGCGATGCGTGAGCCGCAGGTCCAGGCAGCGCTCGACCCGGACCCCGTCGGCCAGCAGGCCGGGGTACAGGGCCGACGTGTCGCTCCACACCCAGCGGGGCACCGACTCGGGGCCGACGACGCCGTGCGGCACCTGCCGGTCCACGCGGCGCACCCGCGCGGTCGTCCCGTCGGGGCGCCGGGTGACCAGGATCAGCACCCGACCACCCTCCCGCGCACCGCCCACACGGCGCACGTGCGGCACCACCGCCGGTGCCGGACGCCACAGGGCGCCGGGATAGAGTCGCGCCCGTGCCGCTCTCCCCAGCCGTCGAGGTGACGGGGCTGCTCAAGCGCTACGGCACAGACGTCGCGGTCGAGGGGCTCGACCTGGTCGCGGAGTCCGGACGGGTGACCGCGGTGCTCGGCCCCAACGGCGCCGGCAAGACGACGACCGTCGAGATCTGCGAGGGTCTCCGGCATCGCGACGGCGGCGACGTGCGGGTCCTGGGCCTCGACCCCGCGCACGACGCGGCGGCCCTGCGTCCCCTGGTCGGCGTGATGCTCCAGGACGGCGGGCTGCCGAACACGCAGCGAGCCGGTGACGTGCTCGAGCACGTCGCGCGCATGTACGCGGACCCGGTCGACACCGGCGAGCTGACGGAGCGCCTCGGCCTGCGCACGTTCGCGCGCACCTCCGTGCGACGGCTGTCCGGCGGTGAGCGGCAGCGCCTCGCGCTCGCCGTGGCCCTCGTCGGACGTCCCCGCCTGGTCTTCCTCGACGAGCCGAGCGCGGGGCTGGACCCCCAGGCGCGACGTGCCGTCTGGGACCTCGTCGGTGAGCTGTCCGCGGACGGGGTGTCCGTGGTGCTCACCACGCACTTCATGGCCGAGGCGGAGGCCCTGGCGGACCACGTCGTGATCGTCGACCACGGGTGTGCGATCGCCTCGGGCACGGTCGCCGACCTCGTCGCCTCAGGGGGCACCACCACGCTGCGCGTCGAGGCCGCCCAGCCCCTCGACCCACCCGCGCTGGCCACGGCGCTGGGACCGGCGTTCACGGTCGAGGCCGCCGGCCGCACCGCCTGCAGCGTCGCCGGACCTGTCGACCCCGGATCGGTGGCCGCCGTCACAGCGACGCTCGCCGACGCGGACGTGCAGGTGACCCGCCTGGAGCTCGGCCGCCGCACGCTCGAGGACGTCTTCCTCGACCTGACCGGGCGGAGCCTGCGATGACCACCGCCGCCCCCGCCTCCCGGCGGATCGTCGCGCAGAGCGCCTTCGAGCTGCGCGCGGTGCTCCGCAACGGCGAGCAGGTGATGGTGACGGTCCTGCTGCCGCTCATCCTGCTGGGCGGCCTTGCGCGGGCCACCTTCGTCGCGCTGGACACCGGCGGCGCCACCCGCATCGACCTGGTCGCACCGGGCGTGCTCGCGTTCGCGCTGATGAGCTCGGCCTTCACCTCACCGGCGATCACCACGGCGTTCGACCGGCGCAACGGGGTGCTGCGCCTGATGGCGACCACCCCGCTCGGCCCCGCCGGGCTGCTCGTCGGCAAGCTCGCCGCCGTGCTGGCCGTGCAGGTGATGCAGGTCGTGGTCATCGGCGGTGCGGCGGTCGCGCTCGGCTGGCGACCCGAGCCGGGCGGCATCCTGCCCGCGGTCGTCGCCTGGCTGCTCGGCACCACGGCGTGGGGCGCGGCCGCCCTGCTCGCCGCGGGACGGGTCCGTGCCGAGGCGGTCATCGCGCTGGCGAACCTCGTGCTGGTGCTCGTGGCCTTCGGCGGGGTGGTGCTGCCGGCGAGCGTGCTGCCCGCCTGGCTCGCTCACGTCGTCGGGTGGCTGCCGTCGGGCGCGCTCGGTGAGGCGCTGCGTGCAGCGCTGCTGCACGGCACCTGGGCCGCGGGACCGCTGGTGGTGCTCGCCGTGTGGGCGACCGCGCTGTCCGCGGCGGCCGCGCGCTGGTTCCGCTGGTCGTAGCCCGCCGGGACCGGTTCCGGCGGCGATCTACCCTGGTGACCGTGACCAGCGCAGCGGCCTCCGCACCTCTCGTCCGCGACCGCCTCGACGTCTGGCGCAGGCGCGCGGTGGTGGCCAACCTCGTCGCGCAGGTGCTGATCATCGTCACCGGGGGTCTGGTGCGCCTGACGGCGTCCGGTCTCGGCTGCTCCTCGTGGCCCAGCTGCGAGCCGGGGCACTTCACGCCGACCGTGCACGACGCGACCAGCTACCACCCGTTCATCGAGTTCGGGAACCGCACCATCACCGGTGTCCTCGTCGTCGTCTCGCTCGCGGTCGCGCTCCTCGTCGGCCTGGACCGCCGTCGCTCGGCGTCCTACCGCACGATGGCGTGGGTGCCCCTGGTCGGCGTGGTCGTCCAGGCCGTGGTCGGCGGGATGGCGGTCCTGTACCAGCTGCCGCCGGCCGTCGTCAGCAGCCACATGCTCCTGTCGATGGTGCTCGTCGCCGTGTCGACGTGGCTGGTGGTCCGCTCGCGCGAGAGCGACGCGGTTCCGACCCCGGTCGTGGACGCAGTCACGCGCCGGCTGGTCGCCGGCCTCGGCGTCGCGGCCGTCGCCGTCGTGGCCCTCGGCGTCGTGGTGACGGGGGCCGGGCCGCACTCGGGCGACGACCGGGTCGGCTACCGGTTCGCCGTCGACCCGTTCCAGATGGCGCGCGTGCACTCGCTGGCGGTCTGGATCTTCGTCGCGCTGCTCGTCGCCGTCCTGCTGCGGCTGCGCCGCACCGGACCGACCGCCGCCCGTCGAGCCGCGTGGTTGCTCCTCGCCGTCACCGCGGCGCAGGCGCTGATCGGCTACGTCCAGCTGTTCACCGGGCTGCCCATCGCCCTGGTCGACCTGCACATGCTGGGCGCCGCGGCGCTCGTCGTCGCGGTCGTGCTGCTCGCCGGCACCCTCCGCACACGCGGTCCGGTGCCCGCTCTCCCGGCGCCCGGTCCGCAGCCCGCCGCAGCGGCCCGCGCAGCCTGACCGCCTCTCGAGGTCGGTCCGTCGTCCTGCCGCGAGGCTCAGGTGGTCGACGGCGGTGGCCTCGCTACGCCGTGACGGCCTCGAGCGTGGACCAACCCGCAGCGCGGGCGGCCGCCGCCGCGAGGATGCCCACCACGGCCGTCGGGTTGTGCAGGCGTCCGCCGAGCACCGAGGCGACCGCCTCGTCGAGCGGCAGCCAGGAGGCGACCATCGTCGACTCCTCGTCGATGCGCTCGTAGCGGTCGCCGTGCGGCACCGGCGAGAGGTCCCGCGCCAGGTAGACCGTGATCGACTCGTCTGAGCTGCCCGGCGAGGTGAAGAAGTCGACCAGCCGCCACCACGAGCCCGCCCGCAGGTCGGCCTCCTCGGCGAGCTCGCGCGCTGCCGCAGCCGCGGGGTCCTCCCCCTCGACGTCCAGCAGCCCGGCCGGCGGCTCCCACAGCTCCCGACGGACCGGGTGCCGGTACTGGGACAGCAGCAGCACCCGGTCGTCGTCGTCCAGCGCGATCACACCGACCGCACCGGGGTGCGCCGTGTACTCCCGCAGCACCGGCTCGCCACCCAGGTCGACGTGGTCGGCGACCACGTCGAACACCTTCCCGTCGTGCAGCACGCGGTGCTGCACGACGGGACGGCTCGCGACCGTGTCGGTCGGCTCCGGGGTGGCGGGCCGGGTCGTCATGCGGAGCGCCGCGCCAGTGCCGCGCCCACCAGGCCGGCGAACAGCGGGTGCGCCCGGGTCGGACGCGACTTGAACTCCGGATGCGCCTGCGTCGCGACGAAGTACGGGTGCTCCTCGCGGGGCAGCTCGACGAACTCCACCAGCGACGTGTCCGGCGACACGCCGGAGATCACCAGACCGGCCTCCTCGAGCTTGTCCCGGTAGGCGTTGTTCACCTCGTACCGGTGGCGGTGCCGCTCGGACACCTTGTCGGCGCCGTACAGCTCCGCGACCAGGGAGCCCGGGGTCAGCACGGCCTCGTAGGCGCCGAGCCGCATGGTGCCGCCCAGGTCCCCCTCGCCGCCGACGATCGCCAGCTGCTCCGCCATCGTCGCGATCACGGCGTGCGGCGTGTCCGGGTCGAACTCCGAGGACGACGCCCCGTCCAGGCCGAGCACGTTGCGGGAGTACTCGATCACCATGCACTGCAGGCCGAGGCACAGGCCCAGCGTCGGGACCTTGTTCTCGCGGGCCCAGCGCAGCGCGCCGACCTTGCCCTCGATGCCGCGAACCCCGAAACCGCCGGGGACCACCACACCGTCCACGCCCTCGAGCGCGGCTGCTGCACCGTCCAGCGTCTGGCAGTCGTCGGAGGTGACCCAGCGGATCTTCACCCGGGCGTCGTGGTGGAACCCACCGGCACGCAGCGCCTCCGTGACGGACAGGTAGGCGTCCGGCAGGTCGATGTACTTGCCGACGAGCGCGATCTCGACCTGGTGCGCCGGGCGGTGCACGCGCTGGAGCAGTGCGTCCCAGCCGCTCCAGTCGACGTCTCGGAACGGCAGCGCAAGGCGCTGCACCACGTATGCGTCGAGGCCCTCGGAGTGCAGCACGCGCGGGATCTCGTAGATGCTGGGCGCGTCGGCGGCGGTCACCACGCCCTCGACGTCCACGTCGCACATCAGCGCGATCTTGCGCTTCGTGGACTCCGGCACCTCCCGGTCGGCGCGGAGCACGATCGCGTCCGGCTGGATGCCGATGCTCCGCAGGGCGGCGACCGAGTGCTGGGTCGGCTTGGTCTTCAGCTCGCCCGACGGGCCGATGTACGGCACCAGCGACACGTGCAGGAAGAAGACGTTCGCGCGGCCGACGTCGTGGCGCACCTGGCGGGCCGCCTCGAGGAACGGCAGCGACTCGATGTCGCCGACGGTGCCGCCGATCTCGGTGATGATCACGTCGACGTCGTCACCGGCCTGCGCACGCATCCGTGCCTTGATCTCGTCCGTGATGTGCGGGATCACCTGCACGGTGTCCCCGAGGTACTCCCCGCGCCGCTCACGGGCGATCACCGTCGAGTAGATCTGGCCGGTGGTCACGTTGGCCGAGCCGACCAGGTTCACGTCGAGGAACCGCTCGTAGTGACCGACGTCGAGGTCGGTCTCCGCACCGTCGTCCGTGACGAACACCTCACCGTGCTGGAACGGGTTCATGGTGCCCGGGTCCACGTTGAGGTAGGGGTCGAGCTTCTGCATGGTGACCCGCAGACCGCGCGAGCGCAGGAGGCGCCCGAGGCTGCTGGCCGTCAGGCCCTTGCCCAGAGAAGAGGCGACGCCTCCGGTGACGAAGATGTGCCGGGTCAGAGAATCCGACCGCCCGGAGAGTCGGTGCGCGCGATCCATCACGGGCTTCCACCCTACCGGACCGGTCGACCGGCCCGACGCCCGGCACGCCCCACGGCGTCGCCGGGCAGTCCCGACCGCCGCTCAGCTGCGGGCCGGTCCGTGCTCCGCTCGCAGCATCCCGCGCACTGTCTCGCGGTCCAGGCCCAGGACCGCCCCGACCACCACGAGCAGCGCGACGAGCCCGGCTCCGGCCGCCGCCCCGAGCGCGGTCCACGCGCCGGTGCCGGCGACGCGCGACACGGCATCCGCCACCCACCGACCCGCGACGGCTGCCACCGCGCCGGCACCGCCCAGGACGAGCAGCGTGCGGGTCAGTCCGTCGAGCGCCGCCGGACCGGTCGCCCGCCGGAGCGCCACGAGCGTCGCGCCGCCCCCGGCCGTCATCCCGGCCGTCGTCGCGAGGCCGAGCGCGGTCAGCACGGCGGGACGGCCGGGTCCGTGCGACGTCAGCGCGAGCACGGCCACCACCGCGACCACCGCCACCGTGCCCCAGCCCACGGCGGCGCTCGCGACGGCCGAACGCGTCCGCTCGAGGGCGTACAGCGTCCGGGACACATGGAACATCGCGGCGAAGCCGACCACTCCCGGGAGCATCCAGGTGAGCAGGGCCGTCATGTCGGGCTGCACGGACGGGCTGTGCGACAGCGCCGCGAAGACCCGGGCCACCGCCGGTGCGGCCGCCAGCAGGGCCGCGGCTCCGGCCGCCGCGGCGGCCAGCACGGCGCGGGTGGTGAGCGCGGACAGCCGTGCGAACCCGTCCTGGTCCGCCGCGGCGACCCGCGCGGCGACCCGTGGGAAGGTCGACGTCGCCAAGGGCACGACGAGGATCGCGTAGGGCAGCAGGTACACCTGCTGCCCGTACACGAACGTCGTGTACGAACCGGCCGTGCCGCGGGTGACGGCGAGCTGCAGCACCACCAGCACCGAGAGCTGCTGGGCGGCGACGGCCCCGACACCCGCGAACGCCAGCGACCTGAACCGGCGTGCCACCCCCGGGGGGAACCGCAGCGCCGGACGGACGCCGACCCCGAGCCGACGTACCGGGACGAGCATCGGGAAGCACATGGACGCCACACCCGCTGTGGTGCCCCAGGCGAGCACCTGCAGGGCAGCGACGGGGACAGCGGCCGGGTCGTCCCGCTGGCCGTGCGCCAGCACCCCGTACCCGAGGAAGGTCGCGACGACCACCAGGGACGACATCACGGGCGCGAAGGCCGGCCAGAAGAACCGCCGGTGCGCCTGGAGCACCGCGTACAGCAGCACCGTCAACCCGTACATCGGCACCTGCAGCGCGAAGACGACGACGAAGAAGCGCAGGACCTCGACGGCCCCCGCGCCGCGGTCGCCGGCGACGAGCCGAGCCACCGGACCGGACACGGCCGCCAGCAGCAGCCCGAGCGGGGTGAGGACCAGCAGGGTCCAGCCGAGCGCGGCGCCGACGATCCGGTCCACCTCCGCCGCGTCGCGGCGCAGCACCGGTCCTGCCAGCAACGGCACGAGCGCGCCGGCGAGGGCTCCACCGGCTGCCACCTCGAACAGCACGTTGGGCAGCACGTTGGCGGAGTTGTAGGCGTCGGCCACCCCACCCATCCCGACGGTGCCCGCGCCGACGAGGTAGCGGACGAAGCCCAGCACGCGGGACAGCGCCGTGACGACGGCGATCATCGCCGCGGCGCCGGCGAGCCCGCCGAGCAGCCGGCGGCGCGCGGGACTCACCCCCGGCCTGGCCGTCGACGCCGGCCCCAGGCGTCGACGGCCGCCAGCGCCGGCGTCCGCTCGATCACGGCAGTGAAGCTGACCCGTTCGCTCGCCACCGTCAGGGCACCGACGGTCACCAGCCACGCGATGCGGAGGGTGCGCGGAGCGCTCTGCG
The DNA here is from genome assembly GCA_002279095.1 of Cellulomonas sp. 14-74-6. Taxonomy (GTDB): domain Bacteria; phylum Actinomycetota; class Actinomycetes; order Actinomycetales; family Cellulomonadaceae; genus Cellulomonas. Next base: position 9,939 of record NCKG01000007.1, on the reverse strand, counting down.
CGATCGCCGTGCCGAGGGCCGCCCCGAGCGCGTTGGCGCCGCAGTCCCCGAGCATGTCTGTCTCGGCCAGATCGGGCTCAGAAGCCGCCACGGCGGCGCCGAGCACAGCGCTCGCCGGCACCGCACCGGGTCCACCGGCCAGCGCCACGGGTCCGGCGACGGCGGCGGCGGCCTTCAGCGCGCGACCTGGACGCAGGTCGAGCAGGTTCACCAGGTTCGCCGTCCCGGCGATGAGCGTGGCGTCCACCAGCACGTCGGCGGTACGCCGTCCACGGGGGCCTACTCGGGGGAGCAGGGCTGCCGCCACCACCGCCGAGGCACCGATCCCCAGCACCTTCAGCCCCCCGGTGGTCAGCCGGCCCCGCGCCAGCGCACCCAGGTGCCCGCGCAGCCCCTTGGCCGGCTCCGTACCGGCTTCACCCAGGTCGTCGAGCAGCCCGAAGCCGCCGGCGCCCAGCACGGCCACCGCCGAGGCAAGCCCTCCTCGAGCCGTCGTCGCGCCGCTCAGCGCTCCCGCCAGCACACCGACGGTCACGGCGGGTCCCTCGAGCAGGCTGACCGGCTCGCCGGCGTGGTTCCCGCGCGTCCACCGGGCGGGCCCGCCGGGGGGCTGCCAGTCCAGGGCGCCGCGGACCACCGAGGTCGTCGCGGCCGCCGCGAACCCGGTGAGGGCGCGGCGCAGCAGCCCCACGCTCACCCGGCGGTCCGGGCGCCGGCAGTCGTCGGCACCGCCGTGCGTGCTGGCATCGGGGACAGACCGCTGCCGAAGCCGTAGTGCCCGTTGGTCCCCGCGATGCGCGCCGCGAGGGCGAGCGGCACGGTGACCTGGCCGGTGATCGTGTCCGCGCCGGAGACCGTGGTCACCGCACCGCTGAGCGACTTGTCGGCCAGCACCGCCGACACCAGCGAACCCGCCGCGACGGATCCGTCCACCAGCACGGCGCCGTGGGAGAACGACTGTGCGGCGCCGACCACCGCGAGCGCCGAGCTGGTCGCGTCCTGCGCCGGGGTCGGCGCCGGGGTCGCCGCGCCCGTCGTCGCGACCGGGACGGCCAGCACCACGACGGCGTCTGCCGGCGCCGTCACGGGGTTGGCGAGCGCGATCAGTGGTGTCTGACCCGAGGACAGCAGCTGCAGCAGCACGGTGGAGTCCTGCGTCAGGGTGTCGGGCTTGCCGGACTCGGCCCGGACGAGGCCCTGCACCAGCGCCTGCGCCAGCTGGGCCTGCACGCCCGCACCCTGGTCGGGCGCCGGGCTCAGGTAGCCGAGGAGGTAGCCGACCAGGCCCTGCCGGAAGCTGCGCTGGTCCGTCGACGACCACGCGTCCGTCAAGGTCACGTGAGCACTGACCGTGGCGCCGGCCTGCGTGAGGCGGGCGTCGACGGCGGTGCGCTCGTCCTGCGGGACGGGGCCGAGCGCGACGACCGCGACGCGCCGGTCCTTCAGGGTCCCCTGCACCAGCTGCCCGCTCGCCGCGTCGAGGTAGGCATCGCTGTTCTTCAGCTGTCCCGCCGTGTCGTCGAGCTGGCTGCGCAGCTGCGCCTTCTCGATGCGGAGCTGCTGCACCTGGCCCGTCAGGGTGTCGCCCAGCGTCTGCTTCAACGGGCCGGCGCCGAGCGCGATGCCGACGGCGAGCGCGAGGAAGACGGAGATCAGGGAGACGAGGTGGTACCGGAAGTCGATCACTGGACGCGCTCTCGGTCGAGGTCGGGACGGGCAGGCGGGTCGAGCGTCACGGCAGGCCCCCGAACAGCCCGCGCACCCACGAGACGACGTCGTCGAACCGCGCACCGAGCAGCCCGTACAGCGCCTGGCCGCCGACCGTCGATGCGAGCGCGACGCCCAGCGCGAACAGTCCTGCGGCGATCAGCAGCACGAGCTGGAGGTTGGAGATGCCGTGCCGGTACAGCTGCGACACCCCCTTGGCGTCCACCAGCTTGCCGCCCACCCGGAGCCGCGTCAGGAACGTGCTGGCCATGCCGGAACGGCCCTTGTCGAGGAACTCCACCAGCGTGGCGTGCGTGCCGAGCGCCACGATCAGCTCCGCGCCCTTGTCGTCCGCGAGCAGCATCGCCACGTCCTCGCTGGTCCCCGTCGCCGGGAACACCACGTACGGGATGCCGAGCGCCTCGACGCGCGCCAGGCCGGGCGCCCGCCCGTCGCGGTAGGCGTGCACGACCACCTCGGCACCGCACCGCAGTGCCCGGTCGGAGACCGAGTCCATGTCGCCGACGATCAGGTCGGGCCGCGCACCGGCCTCGAGGATCGCGTCCGCACCGCCGTCCACCCCGATCAGCACGGGGTGGAACTCCCGGATGTACGGGCGCAGTGCGACGAGGTCCTCCTTGTAGTGGTAGCCCCGCACGACGACGAGCACCTGACGGCCCTCGATGGGCGTGCGGACGTCCGGCACGCCGACTCCGTCGAGCAGCAGCTCCCGCTCCCGCCGCAGGTAGTCCATCGTGTTGGCGGCGAACGACTCGAGCTGTACCGAGAGGCCCGCACGCGCGGCCTCCATCGAGGCCGCGACGGACTCGACCGTCTGCAGGTCCCCCTCGGCGATCAGGCGGTCCTGGTCGAACACGGCGCCGTCCGCGACCCGGATCACCCGTCCGTCGGACACCGACATGACATCGGGGCCGAGGTCGTCGACGAGCGGCACCCCCGCCGCCACCAGGATCTCGGGACCCAGGTTCGGGTACCGGCCGGAGGTCGAGCGGGCGGCGTTCAGGACCGCCGCGGGACGGCAGGCGACCAGTGCCTCCGCCGCGACGCGGTCGAGGTCGAGGTGGTCGATGACCGCGACGTCACCGGGTCGTAGACGCTTGGTCAGGGCCTTCGTGCGGCGGTCGACCCGTGCCGGGCCCACGACCTCGTCGGCGCCGGCCGTGTGACCGTGCCTGCGCAGGGAGAGTTTCATCGCGGTTCATCGTCCCACGCCCGACTGCGCCAGGAGCTCCGCCGCGTGCGCGCGAGCCGCCTCGGAGTCCTCCTGACCAGCCAGCATGCGTGCCAGCTCACGGACCCGGTCCTCGCCCGCGACCGACCGGACGTCCGACTCGGTGACCACGTCGTGCCCGCCCGCGGTGGACTTCGTCACCACGAGATGGGTGTCCGCGAACGCGGCGACCTGTGCGAGGTGAGTGACGACGAGCACCTGCGCCGACCGAGCGAGCTGCGCCAGGCGTCGTCCGACCTCGACGGCCGCCTTGCCGCCCACGCCGGCGTCCACCTCGTCGAACACGAAGGTGCCCGGGGTCTGCGCCCGAGCGCCGCCCGCCGTCGCCAACGACACCTCGATCGCGAGCATCACGCGGGACAGCTCGCCGCCGGACGCCCCCTTGCCGAGCGGTCGCGCCGGGGCGCCGGCGTGCGGAACCAGCAGCAGCTCCACGCGGTCCGCGCCGTGCACCGAGGGCTCGTCCGCGTCCTCGACCACCACCTCGAGGCGCGCACCTGCCATGGCGAGACCGGCCAGCTCGGCCGTGACGCTCTCTGCCAGCCTGGTCGCGGCCGCGCGCCGGGCCGCGCCTATCTCGGTGGCCAGAGCCTGGACGTCTGCGTCGAGCTCGATACGGCGCGTCCGCAACGCCTCGATCCGGCCGCCGTCGTCCTCGAGCTCCAGCAGCCGCAGACCCGCCTGCTGGGCCCATGCCAGCACACCCGCGACATCGCCGCCGTGGCTCCGTGTCAGGGTGGCCAGCTCGGCACGCCGAGACTGCACGGCCTCGAGCCGTGCCGGGTCCGCCTGCAGGTCCTGGAGATAGCCGGCGAGGTCCGTCGCGACATCCGCGAGCAGGTACCCCGCCTCGGCGACCCGTGTCGCCAGGGCCGCCAGCGTCGGGTCGTGCGCGCCCGCCTGGTCCAGCAGGCGCCGCGCGGCGCCCACGAGGAGCGTCGCTGCCGGAGCCTCGCCGGCCTCGTCCTCACCGGCGAGCGCGCCGTGCGCCGCGCTCGCCGCGGACCGCAGGTCCTCGGCGTGGGTCAGGCGCTCCGCCTCGTCGGCCAGCGCGACGTCCTCCTCGGGCTGCGGGTCGACCCGCTCCACCTCGGCGAGCCCGAGGCGCAGGAGCTCCGCCTCGCGCGAGCGGTCCTGCGCCCGCTCGACGAGCTCGGTCAGCTCGGCGTCCACCTGGGCGCGGGTCGTCCATGCCACCCGGTAGGCCGCCAGGCGATCCCGGTGCTCGGGCCCGACGAACTCGTCGAGAGCCTCGCGCTGGGCCGCCGGCGTCCGCAGGCGCAGCTGGTCCGCCTGCCCGTGCACCGTCACCAACGCGTCCGCGAGCTCCGCCAGGACCCCCTGCGGCACGGACCGACCGCCGAGGTGGGCTCGGGACCGGCCCACGCTGTCCGGCCCGGCAGCCGTCACGGTCCGCAGCAGCACCAGGGAGCCGTCGTCGTCCAGCTCCGCGCCCGCGTCGGTCACGCGCGCGATCGCGTCCGGGTGGCCGTCGAGGTGCACCCGTCCCTCGACGGCGGCCGCCGGCGCGCCGACGCGCACGGTCGCGGGGTCCGCCTTGCCTCCCAGCAGCAGCGAGAGTGCGGTGAGCACCATCGTCTTGCCGGCCCCGGTCTCGCCGGTGAGCACCGTCAGGCCCGGCCCCAGGGCCATCTGGGCACGCCCGATGACGCCCAGGTCGTTGATCCGGATCTCCTCGATCACGGCACGCCCTCCGCGGGCGTCTCCGTCTGCTGCTCCGGCCCGGCCGGCGGGGCACCCACCTCACCGGGCGCGACGGGTCGACCCCTGCGTGGCCGCACGACGGCGGAGTGGCCGCGCCAGCCCTGGACCGACAGGCCGAACTTGTTCACCAGGCGGGTGGTGAACGGCGCCGGCGTCAGGCGGGCCATCCGCACCGGCACGTCGCTCAGCCACACCTCAAGCCGGGACCCGGGGGGCGCGTCGAGCCTGCGTCGCCCGTCGTTCGTCAGCACCGCCCCCGAGGGTGAGCGTTCGAGGATCTCCACCGCGACGACGCTGTGCGGGCCGATCACCAGCGGGCGGGCGAAGAGGGCGTGCGCGGCCAGCGGCACGACGATCAGGCCTTCGACGTCCGGCCACACCACCGGCCCCCCTCCGGAGAAGGCGTGGGCCGTCGAGCCGGTCGCGGTCGCGACGACGATCCCGTCGGTGCCGAACGAGGCGAGCGGCCGGTCGTCGACCTCCGTGATCACCTCGATCATCTTGGCCGCCTCGGTCTTCTGCAGCGCGGCGTCGTTCAGCGCCCACCCGGTGCGCTCCTCGCCGTTCGGGCTGATGACCCGGACCTCGAGCGTGCTGCGCTCCTCGACGACGAAGTCGCCGCTCGTCAGCCTCCGGACTGCCGCGGTGACGTTGTCCGGCTCGATCTCCGCCAGGAACCCGACGTGGCCGAGGTTGACGCCGAGCATCGGCACACCGGTCCCGCGGGTGAGCTCCGCGGCCCGCAGGATCGTGCCGTCGCCCCCGAGCACCACGGCGAGGTCGAACCCCGGCAGATCGGCTGCCGTCGCGTCCTCCTCGGCGGTGACCGGCTCCACGCCAGCTCGCTCGAGCTCTCGCACCACAACCAGCGTGGCGGCCACGGCCTCCGGCCGGCCGCGGTGCGTGACGACCAGTGCACGACGTGTCATGCGTCCTCCTCCAGCACGACCGAGTCGACGCGGCCGACCGGCATGGGCTCGACCCGTCCAGCGGCTCCCGGTGCGACGAGCCGCATCAGGTACTCGACGTTGCCGCTCGGCCCCGGCAGCACGCTGCGGAGCAGGTCCACAGGGGTCAGGTCCGCCGCCTCGGCCGCCTCGAGCACACCGAGCACCGCGCCCCTGCGGAGCGCCGGGCTGCGTACCACGCCGCCGGAACCGAGCCGCTCGCGCCCCACCTCGAACTGCGGCTTCACGAGCAGCACGAGGTCGGCGCCCGGTGCCGCGACGGCCGAGAGCGGCGCGACGACCAGGCGCAGCGAGATGAACGACAGGTCGGCGACGACCAGCTCCGGCGGCGGCTGCACGTCCCCGGCAACCAGGTCACGGACGTTGACGCCCTCACGCACGTCGACGCGCGGGTCGGAACGCAGCTCCGGACGCAGCTGCCCGTGCCCGACGTCCACGGCGACGACCGATGCGGCGCCCCGTCGCAGCAGCACGTCCGTGAAACCGCCCGTGCTCGCACCGGCGTCCAGGCAGCGGCGCCCCGCGACCGCGAGACCCCGCGACTGCCACACGTCCAGCGCACCGGCGAGCTTGTGGCCCGCGCGGGACGCGTACCCCGGGTCCTGGGCGTCGGGCTCCACGACGAGCACGCGCTCGGGCTCGACCGCCGCGGAGGCACGCACCACGCGCGACCCGTCCAACCGCACCCGGCCGGCCGCGATGAGCTGCCCGGCCTCGCCGCGCGACCGGGCGAGCCCGCGACGCACCAGCTCGACGTCGACCCGTGCCACGACGGTGCTCAGCGGTCCGACTCGGCGAGCCGGTCCTGGAGCGCGGCGTGCACGGCCTCGAAGGCGGCGACGTGGGCCCGCAACGGGGCGTCCGAGAGCTCAGCCAGCGCGCCCAACGCGTCGTCGACGCCGTCGTCGCCCGTGCCCTCGCCCTGCAGGGACTCGGTCACCCGCCATCCTCCCGATCGCGCCTGCCGTCGCTGCGGCCCTCGTCCACGCTACCGGCTGCAGCGGCAGCCCACCCTCCACCACGCACAGGGTCGGACAGCCCGCCTCAGACCGACGGCAGGTCGGGGACGCTCGACGGCTCGACGGGCAGGCCGGCGTCGGCTGCCGCCCACGCCGCGGCGCACGCCGCTCGCACCAGGTCGACCGCGTCTCCGGCCGGTCGCAGCTCCAGCCGGCCACCGGCGACCCGTGCCGCGGCCTCGCCGCACACCCACCACTCGTCGTCCGGCACCGGCGCCGGGTGCGGCTGCAGCAGCGCACGCAGATCCGCGCCGATGTAGTGCGGCCGCTGACCCGGCACGGCGAGCACGTCGTCGCGGGCCGCGCTCACACCCGTGAGCACGTGGAGCCCCGGGAGGTCACCCGCACGCGCACCCGCGAGATCCGTGTCCAGCCGGTCACCCACGACCAGCGTCCGCACGCCGCCCGCACGCGCGATCGCCAGCTGGTACATCGTGGGCTCCGGCTTGCCCGCACTGTCCGGCGTCACGCCGGTCGCGGACGTCACGGCAAGCACGAGCGAGCCGTTCCCGGGAGCGAAACCCCGTGCGGTCGGCAGACTGAGGTCGCGGTTGGAGGCGACGTACCAGGCGCCGTCCGCGACGGCGTAGGCAGCCTCCGCCAGCTGTGGCCAGGCGGTGTCCGGGCTGAAGCCCTGTGCGACGGCGTCGGGGTGCTCGTCGGCCGACGACACCACCTCGAAGCCCTGGGCCCGCACGGCGTCCCTGAGCGCGTCTGCACCGACCACCAGCACCTTCGCCCCGGCGGCGAGGCGGGTGGCGAGCAGCTGCGCGGCTGCCTGTGCCGCGGTCATCACATCGGGGCCCGACGTGGGGATGCCGAGCTCCGTCAGCTGCTGCGCGACCACGTCCGGCGAGCGCGAGGCGTTGTTCGTGACGAACAGCGTCCGCATTCCTCGTGCCCGCGCCTCGACGAGGCTCTCGGACGCCCACGGAATCCGCTCGTGCCCGCGGTACGCGACCCCGTCGAGGTCGACCAGGGCCAGGTCGAAGAGCTCGGCCAGCGGCCGCTCGGCCGCGAGCAGGCCTGCGCTCACGCCTCGTGCCCCGGACCTTCGAGGTCGGCCGCCGACGGCGGGCCGTCTCCCCCCGGGGGGTCGACCTGCTCCCCTTCGACGGTGTCGTCGAGCAGGTCGTAGACCACGACGTCGTCCTCCTCGTCCACGTCCCCGGCCGCCTCGGCCAGCTCCTCGGCCGAGTAGGGGGCGAGCTCGCGCTCCGCCTCGTCCTGCCTGCCGCACGCGTCGAGGGCCGTCGCCCGCGCCTGTGCCGCGCGTGCCGCGAGCACGCCCGTCGCGGCACGCACCTGTGCAGTGGCGAGGGCCGCCAGCGCTGCCTCCGGCTCGTCGAGGTCGAGCCGCGCACCGCTGACCACCATCGCCAGCTCGACCATCGCCTCGGCGGAGAGCTCCGCGACCTGCGGGTCCTGCGCCACGACCAGCGCGCGCTCGGGGCGGCCGAGCCCACGCTCGCAGTCCGCCATCACGGGGAGGTGCTCCGGTGACCCGTTCAGGCGGCGCACGGTGCGAAGCTCACGGAGCGCCTCGCCGTACCGGCCGGTGCGGTACGCCGCGAGACCCGCCGCCTCGCGCACGACGTCAACCCGCCCGCCCCGCCGCACGGCGGCCTGCGCGTGCTCGTACGCCAGCTCAGGATCGGACTGGAGCAGCCTGCCCACCATCACCAGGTGGCGGCCCACCCGTTCGGCGCTGTCCCTGCTCAAGGTACGAAGCCGCCCACGCACGTCCCTGTCGAGCATGCTGAAGGTGACGTCCTCGGCGACCTCCGGGTCATGGGCGCGCGGCGCAGCGTCCGTGCCAGGACCGGCCTCCCGGACCGCCGCGGGACGTCGCACGTCATCACGCCGTGGACGTTGCTGCGCCTGGTCAGCTCCCGATGCACCCCGGCGCGGACCGGTCGACGACCCCATGGCGGGTCGATCGGGTCGACCCTCACGCAGGGGACCGGTCGACGTACGTGCCGCACGAGCATCGTCACGAGAACCGCCGGCCCTGCGGTCATCGGCGGACCAGGGACGCGCCGATGAGCCGGCTCGCGGTCCGGACGCGACGCCACTGCCGGCTCCCCGCGAAGACTCCTCACGCGGGCGACCCGCAGCCTGCCATCCGGCGAACCGATCATCCGGTCCGTCGACGCTCCTCCGCGTGAAGGGCCGTTCGCCCGCGCGCCGCCCTTCTCCGCCGTCGCGGCCGCCCGACCGATATCCGGACGAGCGATCGGCCGAGCGCGCGCTCGACGCCGCGCCGTCGGCCGGACGCCCCTCACGGCCACCGGGTCGCTGCGGTCCACGGGGACCTCCGGCACTCCGGCCGCCCGCCTCCCCACGGAACCGGCCGGCGCTGCCGAACGGCGCCCCTGACCCGGCTCGGGTCGGCCGACTTCCCCTCAGGTCATCGCCGGAGGCCGCGCCGCCCTCGTCCTCGAACGAACGAGCCTCCGAACCGCCGGGCACCCAGGTACGCCGCTGCTCAGGACGACGAGGACCGTCGAAGGACGGACGCGAGGCTCCAGCCCGCGTCCCGCCCGACTGCCGAGCTCCACCGGCAGCGCGCGGCGACGCACCGCGATAGCCCCGCTCGTCCGCACCCGCCGCACGACCGCCGGAGCCGCCGCCGGCACCCCTCTCGCGCGCGCCCTCCGCGCCCCGGGCCGCCGGCGCACCACCAACGCCGGAGCGACCGGAGCTGCTGCCCCATCCCGTCGACCGGCCGCCGGAACGCATCGCCCCGCCGGCCGCCCCGGCCGGCCGGCCCGCGCGACCCTCGGCAGGACCGCGACGGTCCTCGGCGCTCTCAGCACCACCACGGAACGACCTCTCGGTGCCACCGGTGCGCGGAGCTCGCGAGCTCCCCCCCGACGATCGTGGAGAACCACCGCCGAAACCGTCCGATGACCCACCGGACCGGCCGCCCGACGAACCACCGGACGCCCCGTCTCGGCCCCGCCCACCGCGGGACGCTCCACGGTCCCGCTCGTTGCCGCTACGGCTGTCGCTGTTCATCAGGTCCTACCTCCACGATTCAGAGGGACATCATCCCATCCCGTTCAGCGGCAGACACGCGCCGGGCAAGCAGTAGCCCAGACGCGAAGCCGTGGAGATCTCGAACCTGTCCACAGGAACGCACGACGCTGACAGACCGGCGCATCGACACCGACCGTGTCTGCGCGGGCGGGCACGGGGCCGATGGGGTGGAGGTGGCCCTGTCGGGGCGTCGTGGCGCGCCGTCGTGGGGTGAGGAGGTGGGTGA
>NCKG01000244.1:0-3150 GCA_002279095.1 Cellulomonas sp. 14-74-6 | reverse complement strand
AGCGAGGTGACCAGCACGGTGGTGCCCGGGTCGGCGGCATCGAGCGCGGCACCGACCAGCGAGTCGACCGCGGCCAGCTGCGTCGGTCGCGACCCGGTCGAGGCTGAGCCGTCCGCAGACCCGGCGCGCACGGCCCCGGCGTCGACCACGACGAGGCGCGCGGACCCCAGCGCGTCGCGCACCACCCCGGTCACCTGCTGCGCCGACGACGGCACGGCCTGGTACCGCCCGACCACCCGCCCGTCCGCACCGGCCAGCGCCACCGCGGCGCCGGGACCGACAGCCACGGCCGACACCCCGCCGCCGCGCAGCACCTCGCCGGCCGCACCCGCCTTCGCGTCGTACTGCTGCGATACCAGCGCCGTCCGGTCGGCGGCCCACCCCGGCACCGCGCCGTCGACCGGCTCGACGAGAGTCGCGCACGTCCCACCGGCTCGCGCCGCCGCCGCCTTGGTGCCTGCCGACACGGTCAGCCACCCGTCCACCGGGCACCCGGTCGGCTCGACGCCGCGCGTGCTCGCCACCGCCAGCCCGGCCGTGCGGGACAGCCGCCACAGGGCCGGTGTCACCTGGGCGGACACGTCGCTCCACCGCACCCCGCTGGTGCCGATCAGCAGCACCGGACCGGGCACGGCGCCGGCCGTGACCGCGGTCGTCCTTCCGGACGCGGACCTGGGACCGGCCACCGCCGCACCGCTCACCAGCGCGCCCACCACACCGGCCAGGACCATCGCCACCAGCCCTCTGACCAGGCCACCCGCAAGGCCGCCGCGGAACGGGACACCGCGACGGGCACGCACCCGGCTAGCCTACGGGCGCACCCCGTCTCCACCCCGACGGCCTCCAGGAGGACCGATGAGCGACCGCCCCCGGTACGCCTACCTCGGACCGGCGGGCACGTTCACCGAGGAGGCGCTGCTGCAGGTGGTCCGGTCCGACGAGGCCGTGCTGCTGCCGCAGACGGACGTCGGCTCGGCGATCGGCGCCGTCCGGGCGGGTGCGGCCGACTTCGCCGTCGTGGCGATCGAGAGCACCGTCGAGGGCGGGGTCACCGCCACGCTGGACGCCCTCGCGACCGGCGAACCCCTGGTGGTGCTCCGCGAGATCCTCGTCCCCGTCCAGTTCACGCTGGCCGCCGCGCCGGGCCGGCAGCTGGCCGACGTGCACCGCATCAGCGCCCACCCGCACGCCTGGGTGCAGTGCCGCCGCTGGCTGGCCGAGCACCTGCCGCACGCGGTCCACGTGCCGGCCACCTCGAACACGGCGCCGGCCGCGCTGATCGCCGAGCGCCTCGCGGACCCGTCGCTCCCGTCGCTGGCCTTCGACGCCGCCCTCGTCCCGCCGGCTGCGGTCCCGACCTACGGCCTGGCGGCGCTCGCCGACGAGGTGGCCGACAACGACGCGCTGGTCACCCGGTTCGTCGTCGTGGGTCACCCGGGTGAGGTCCCCGCACCGACCGGTGCCGACAAGACGAGCCTGGTGGTGCACCTGCCGGACAACGAGGCGGGTGCCCTGCTCGCGATGCTGGAGCAGTTCGCCGTGCGCGGCGTGAACCTGTCCCGCATCGAGTCGCGCCCCATCGGCGACGCGCTGGGCCGGTACTCCTTCTCGATCGACGCCGAGGGCCACATCCTCGACGAGCGCGTCGGCGAGGCGATCATGGGTCTGCGCCGACGCTGCCCGTACGTCCGCTTCCTCGGGTCCTACCCCCGCGCCGACGCGCTGCCGCCGACCGTCCACGCGGGCACGTCGGACGCCGAGTTCGTCGACGCCCGCACGTGGCTCCGCGCCCTGCGCTCCGGCCAGGCCACCTGACGCGCAGCGCCCCGCGGCGGCCAGGCGGCCCGACGCGCTGCGCTACGGGTGCAGCGGCGCGAACCCGTCGATCACCCGCGCCAGCTCGGCGGGCGCCTCCAACGGGATCAGGTGCCCGGACGGCACCACCACCAGGCGCGCAGCCGGCACGTGCGGCAGCAGGTTGTCCCGGAGCACCTCGACGGGTTCCACCTGGTCCACGTCCCCGCCGACCACCAGCGTCGGCACGTCGATCGCCGGTGTCAGCCCGCTGATGTCCTCGGCGATGCCGCGCAGCGGCCACTCGTCGCGGGCCTCCACGCTGCTGGAGCGTGAGTCGGTCAGCACCTGCGCCTTCAGCTCGCCGGGCAGGGGAGTGGCCGTCAGCACGTGCTCGAGCACCCCGGCCACGGACTCGTCGGTGTCGTAGGCGTGCGCCAGCTGGTCCTGGTACTCCGGCGTGATGACGGCCGCGGGCCGCGCGGGTCCTGGTGCGACGAGCACCAGCCCCCTCAGCCCCGTCGGCCGCCCGGCGGCGACCAGCTGGGCCACCTTGCCGCCCATGGAGTGCCCGACCAGCACGTGGTCCCCAACCCTTGCCTCCGCGAGCACCTGGACGACGTCCGCAGCGAGCTGGTGCAGCGAGTACGGCCCCGGCAGGTGCTGCGAGCGACCCCAGCCGCGCAGGTCGAGAGCGAGCACGTCGCGCCCCGGCAGCCGGTCGACGACGCCGTCCCACGTCCGTGCCGAACCGCCCCAGTAGTGCAGCAGCACGAGGGTCGGGCCGGTACCGGCACGATGGTCGTAAGTGGGCAGGGCGCCACCGGCGGCGGAGGCAGCGTCGGTCGACGGACGGGTGGTCGTGGTGAGGATTTCGTTGACGTTCATGTCCCCATCCCACCGACGCAGCGCCCGATGAGCATCGGCCGAACCAGTCGCGTGATGGTGAAAACTGGACACGTGCCGGCCGTGCAGCAGATGACGTACCAGCCGCTCGGCGGGGTCCCGCGCCCGGTCGAGGTGCTCACCTTCGACCGGCTCCGCGAGCTCAGCACCGGGGGCACCCAGCGGGCGGACTTCCACGTCGTCGCCGTCGTCGACCGGGGCCAGGGCACCGTGACCGTCGACTTCCGCCCGCACGGGCTCGGCCCCCGCTCGGCCGTCTGGATCCCGCCGGGCGCCGTGCACCGCTGGGACGACATCGAGGAGGTGTCCGGCCGTCTGGTGCTGTTCGTCCCGAGCGCTCCCGTCACCGCGGCCACGCGACGGCTCACCGCAGCGCCGGACCAGGCGCCGACGTGGACGGTCGGGGCGAACTGGCCCCTGCTGACCGCGGCGCTCGACCACCTCGAGCTC
>NCKG01000243.1:0-3171 GCA_002279095.1 Cellulomonas sp. 14-74-6 | reverse complement strand
CAGGATCGAGGCAGCGATCAACAACCGGCTGTTCGCGATGAAGCGGACCAGCACCATCAGCGGCGGCAAGATCGAGCTGCCGTCGGGCCGCAAGATCGCCGAGCGAGACCTGCTCAAGCCTCTCGGCGATCCGAAGCAGACACCGGACTTCTACGAGCTCGTTGCGCTCCAGCACGGCCGACTCGCGGCGCAGGGCGACGCGAATCCCTCGGCGACGATGGCGGCAATCAGTAGCGTCGCTTTGAGTACCGCCCAGGGCTGGATCACCAAGACTCGCGCGCGCGGCCTCCTACCGCCCGGACGACGCGGCCGCGCGGGCTAGAACCAGCCAAGCCCGCCTACTCCTCGGCCTCATAGATCAGGGCAGACAGCGGCGGTTCAGGTCAAGCGCCGGGGCGTGGTGTAGCGCGTTGGCGTGATCTTCGTGCTGGTCAGGCTGTTGGTGCGAGCGCCTGGTCGGTGTCCTGCTGGATGGTGTGCAAGGTGAGGCGGGAGCGGGTCAGCACGCCCAGTGCGAACCGGGTCCGGGCCGCGGACCACCGCGACCGACCGCCGCGCCACCCTGCATCGGGCGGTCCGGGGACCGGGCGTACGCTCGTCGCGACACCGGGAGGCCGTCATCAGGGTCGCCGTGCTCGCATCGATCGCCCATCGGACCCCGCCGCGCTCGTACGGGCCCTGGGAGCAGGTCGCCTCGACGATCGCCGAAGGTCTCGTCGCCCGCGGGCACGACGTCACGCTGTTCGCGACGGCGGACTCCGCGACCTCGGGGCGGTTGCATGCCGAGGCGCCGGCGGGGTACGAGGAGGACCCCTCCGTCGACGCCAAGGTCTACGAGGCACTCCACATCGCCGCCGTGTTCGAGCGCGCGCGCGAGTTCGACGTCATCAGCAACCAGTTCGACTTCCTGCCGCTCGTCTTCAGCCGGCTGACGCCGACCCCCGTCGTCACGACGATCCACGGGTTCTCCTCCGACCGGATCCTGCCCGTCTACCGCGCGTACGACGACGTCGTGGAGTACGTCGCCATCAGCGAGGCCGACCGCCACCCGGACCTGACCTACGCCTCGACCATCCACCACGGCATCGACACCGCGTCCTTCCACCTCGGGGCAGGGGACGGTGGATACCTGCTGTTCCTCGGTCGGATCCATCCGGACAAGGGCACCGCGGCCGCGATCGACGTCGCGCGCCGCGCGGGCATGCCGCTGGTGATCGCCGGTGTGGTCCAGGACGCCGAGTACCACCGGCGCGAGGTGGAGCCGCACGTCGACGGCACGAACGTGCGCTTCGTCGGGTCGGTCGGCCCTGCCGAGCGCGACCGGCTGCTCGGTGGGGCACGCGCACTGCTGCACCTGATCGAGTTCGACGAGCCCTTCGGGCTCTCGGTGGTCGAGGCGATGGCGGCCGGGACGCCCGTGATCGCCTACCCGCGAGGGTCCATGCCGGAGATCGTGCGGCACGGTGTCTCGGGGTTCCTCGTGCCTGACGTCGCCGGCGCCGTCGCGGCCGTCGCCCAGCTCGGGACCCTCGACCGCGCCGTGTGCCGGACCGACGCCGTCACCCGGTTCTCCTCCGAGCGGATGGTCGACGACTACGAGGGTCTGTTCCGGCGCGTGGTCGCCGAGCACCGCTCGGCGGGCGACCGACGCTGAGCGCGAGGCCGTCGAGCAGCACGTGCCGGCCCGGCGGGTCCGATCCGCTCGGTAGCCTGGGCGCGTACGGAGGAACGGCACGTCCGGACCGCACCTGGTCGAAGAGGCGCGGCGACGCGGGAAGGCAACCGGTGGAGACCGCTCAGCGGAGCAGGGACGGCAGCGTTCACGTCACCGACGAGCGGTTCAACACCGTCTCGCACCTGTTCGCCGCCTGCTTCGCCGTCGCGGGTGCCGCGCTGCTCATCGTGCAGGCGGCCGAGCAGCGCGATGCCTGGAAGGTCGTCGGGTTCAGCCTGTACGGCCTGTCGGTGGTGACGCTCTTCGTCTCGAGCACGCTGCACCACGGCATCGACGGCGGACCGCGGGTGAACGAGGTGCTGCGCACCCTGGACTACGACTCGGTGTTCCTGCTGATCGCCGGCTCGACCACACCGATGGTGCTGGTCCTGTTCCGCACCACCTACGGCTGGACGGTCCTGGCCGTGGTCTGGGTGATCGCCGCGGCGGGCATCGTGCTGCGCTCGATCCTGCGCCAGCTGCCGAAGTACGTCACCAACACCCTGTACATCGCTCTCGGCTGGATGCCGGTCCTGCTGGTGGGCTCGGGTGCGTCGGTGCCCGGGGGTGCGCTGGTGCTGATGGCCGCGGGCGGCCTGCTGTACAGCGCAGGCTTCGTGGTGTTCGTCGTCGAGCGCCCCAACCCGTGGCCGGGCGTGTTCGGCTTCCACGAGATCTGGCACGCGATGGTCGTCGTCGCCGCGGTCCTGCACTACCTGCTCATGTACTTCTACGTCCTGCCCGCCTAGGGACGCCCCGAGGGGCGGTGCGGTCAGCAGGCTGCCCTCGCGTCGCGGCCGACGCGGCGCCGCTCGTCAGCCGAACTGGATCTGCGCCGCCTCGCGCGCGACGGCGTCCGCGCGCTCCCGTTCCTCGAGCTGGCGCTGGCTGGCTGCGTCCTCACGAGCGGACTGCTCGGCGTCCAGCTGGACGTCGAGCTCGCGCAACGCCGCCGACAGCGCCGCTGCCAGCCCGTCGCGCAGCTCCGCCAGCGAGGTGTTCCGCACCAGGAGGCGCCGGTCGGAGACGACCAGCTCGATCTGCGCGCCCAGGCTTTCGCTGAGTCGGTGGGCCAGCGCCGGGTCCTCGATGCGGGCACGTTCCGCGGGGGTGACCTGCCGCGAGAAGACGACCGGCACGGTGTAGCGCTCGGGCGCCGCGGGGGTGCCGAGCTCGAGGGGCAGCGCGGAGAGCAGCACAGACGTGAGCCGGAGCGGCTCCTGCGCCGAGGAACTGGTGTCGGCCGCGTTCACCGTCGACCGGCTTCGCGGATCCGACCCTCGACGCCGAGGCGGTGCCGCAGCTGTCCGATGCGGATGCTGCCGACGACGAGCGCCACGATCCCGACGCCGATGCCTGCGATCAGGAGCGTCAGGGCCAACGGGGCCGTCCCTCGCATGCCGAGGAAGACGACCTCGACCGGTGCGGTGTTCTGCAGCATGAACACGATCAGCGCC
>NCKG01000006.1:0-17714 GCA_002279095.1 Cellulomonas sp. 14-74-6 | reverse complement strand
GGCCTGTGGTGCGTCAACCTCGGCTACGGTCGCCAGGATCTGGTCGATGCGGCGACGCATCAGATGCAGGTGCTGCCCTACTACAACGCGTTTTTCAAGACCACCACGGCCCCGGCCGCCGAACTCTCCGCGCTGCTCAGCGAGATTGCCCCGCCGGGCTTCGCGCATCCGCCATGAGGACGAGCCCTGGCGTGGGCGCGAGAGGTGTGGGGCGGACCACGCCGTTCTCCGCGGCCACGGAGGTCATGAGGCGCTGGGCCCCTTCGGCCCACACCCGCGCGTTCCACCCCTGCAGGCTCCGGAGCAGGAACAGCGCGGGACTGAGACCGAGCAGCAGTGCATCGCCCGCCCTGGACAGCGGCCCTGAGTCGTCCCCGGGGACGAAGCCCCCGGCGACGTCCCCTCGCCAACGGCGCTGCCACTGCTCGGAGAGAGCGGACAGTCGCGGGTCGCCGGCCAGCAGCCGCTCCTCGCGGAGGCGGAGCTCGCGGGCGGCCGCGACGTCGTCCACGCCGAGCATCGCCCGCCGGGCGCGCAGATCGGCCAGTTCGTACACGTCGGCCATGGTGCCGACCCCGCCGGCGAGCCGTTCCAGCGCGTCCTCGACGTCCTGGAGCTGCGCCGCCGCCGACCACAGCGCGGGGATCCCCCCGACGTGAGGGACGTCGTCGAGGAGACCGGGGATCGCGAGCAGATCCTGCCGGGCGCAGGCGACCTCGCCCGCCTCGGCGCGCACGCGGCCCGCCGTCGTGCGCAGGCGGTCAGGGTCCACCGAGATCACCCCGCCGTGCGTGATCTCGATCTCATCGGCCATCCGCTCACCCCACCCGCAGCGCCGACTCGATCGAGGGCAGCGATTCCTGCGCGGCGGCGAGCGCCCGTCGCTGGGCCTCCAGCTCGCGCTGCACGAACTCGACGCTCCTCGAGCGCCACCCGCAGTCCGCGTCGATCGCACGCAGCACGGCGACGGTCGCCTCGATGCGCTCGCGGGCGCTCTCGCAGCGGAGCAGAGCCTCGGCGAGCCGCCAGGATCCCGGCGCGGCGGCCGGTGCGATGGTGATCATGCCCGCCAGCCTGCCGTCCGCCCCGGCGCCGCGGAGGACGCAGTGCGCAACCCGTGCGGAGCAGGGACACGCCCCGGCTTGTGGAGGACGGACCGCGCCGTGCATCACGCGATCCTGCGCCACGGCAGGGCTCCGCGCGCGGGGCAGGAATCCGCGCGCGGGGCGGCGGAGCCGGTGCGGCACAATGGAGGGATGACCGAGTCGGATCCGTTCCGCGTCATCTTCGTATGCACGGGGAACATCTGCCGGTCCCCGATGGCCGAGATCGTGCTGCGGCAGCGGCTCGCCGAGGCCGGTCTGGCGGACGAGGTGCTGGTCGACTCGTCCGGCATCAGCGACGAGGAGCACGGCAACCCGGTGGACCGCCGGGCGCGGGCGGTGCTGCGCGCCCACGGCTACCCGACCGGTGACGGTCACCGGGCGCGCCGGGTGCGTGCGGAGGACCTGACGGCGCGCGACCTGGTGCTGCCGATGACGTCCACGCATGCGCGTGCCCTGCGCCGGCTGGCGGGACAGGACCCCGTGCTGGCCGGCCGCGTCGTGATGTACCGCCGGTTCGACCCCGAGGCCCCCGCGGTCGACGACCCGCGCAGCGAGCACCTTCTGGACATCGACGACCCCTGGTACGGCGGTCCGGACGACTTCGAGTCGTGCCTCGCGCAGATCGAGGCGGGTGCCGACGGGGTGGTGGCGCACGTCCGGGCCGCCCTGGAGGCGCGCGGCCGGCAGGAGGCGTCTCGATGAAGGTCGCAGCCCGGTCGGCGGTGCCGCCGTTCGCCGTGATGGAGATCCTGGCGGCCGCCAACGAGCGCCGCGCGCGCGGCGAGGACGTCCTGGTGCTGTGCGCCGGTGAGCCGGGCACGGGTGCGGCCGAGGTGGTGCGGCACCGCGCTGCCGAGCTGCTGGCCGCCGGCGACCTGGGGTACACGGAGGCGACGGGCATCCCGGCGCTGCGGGCGGCCCTGGCGCACCTGTACGCGGACCGGTACGGGGTGACCGTGAACCCGGCGCACGTCGCGGTGACCACGGGCTCGTCGGGGGCCTTCGTCCTGGCGTTCCTCGCGGCGTTCGACGTCGGCGACCGGGTGGCGCTGGCCCGCCCCGGCTACCCGGCGTACGCGACGATCCTCGGGACGCTCGGCATCGAGGTGGTGGACCTGCCGTGCGGGCCGGAGCAGCGGTACCAGCCGACGGTCGCGCAGCTGGACGCCCTGGCCTCCGGTGGACGGCTCGACGGGCTGGTGCTCGCGAGCCCGGCGAACCCGACGGGCACGATGGTCGAGCCCGACGAGCTGACCGCCCTGGCCCGCTGGTGCGCGGACCACGGCGTTCGGCTGGTGTCCGACGAGATCTACCACGGCCTCACCTACGCCTCCGCACCGCCGACGGCCACCGCCGCGGCGTTCCGCGAGGCCGGTGCCGTCGTCGTCAGCTCGTTCTCCAAGTTCTGGGGGATGACCGGCTGGCGACTCGGCTGGCTGGTGCTGCCCGACGACCTCGTCGAGCCCGTCAGCGCGCTGGCCGGCAACGTCGCCCTCTGCCCACCGGCCGTCGCCCAGCACGCCGCGCTCGTCGCCCTGTCACCGGAGGGGATGGCCGCCGCCGACGCCTCGGTGGCGGACTACGCGCGCAGCCGCGACCTGCTGATGGCCGCGCTGCCGGACCTGGGCTGGTCCCCCGTCGCCCCCGCCGACGGCGCGTTCTACCTGTACGGCGACGTGTCCCGGTTCGGGCTCGACTCGGTGACGTACTGCGCGAGGCTGCTCGAGGAGGCCGGTGTGGCGCTGACGCCCGGGACGGACTTCGACCCGGCGGAGGGCCACCGATGGGTGCGGCTGTCGTTCGCGGCGGCCCCCGAGGTGGTCGAGGCGGCGGTGCACCGCATCGTCGCCTGGCAGGTAGCGCTACCGGCATAGGCTCCGCCGCATGGACGTGGCGGTGCTCGGTGCGACAGGCGACGTCGGGCGGCAGGTGTGCACCCAGCTCGTCGAGCGTGCGCTGCTCCCCACGTCCTCCCGGCTGCAGCTGGTGGGTCGCGCGGGAGGCGCGTCCGAGCGTGCGGCGCACGGCCTGCGTGCCGACCTGATCGACGCGTACGACGAGCACGCGCCGATCATCGACGTGGCCCTGGACCCGAACGACGTGGTCGCGGACGTCGTCGTCGTCGCCGCCGGCCGCACGTCCCCACCGGCGAGCGACGGCATGCCGCTCACCCGCGCCGAGCTGGCCGCCGACAACCACGCGGTGTTCGCCGCCTACGCGGAGGCGCTCGCCGCCCACGGCTCGGGCTCGGAGGTGGTGGTGGTGGTCTCCAACCCGGTGGAGCTGGGCGTCGCCGTGATGGCCAACCGCCTGGGCCGGCACCGGGTGATCGGCATGGGCGCCTGGCTGGACACCCTCCGGTTCCGCCGCGAGGTGGCGGTGTCCCTCGGCGTGCGCCGGCACCGGGTGGGCGGGTTCGTCGCCGGTGAGCACGGGGACGGCGTGGTGCCGCTGTGGTCGACCGTACGGATCAGCGGCCGCGACGTGCCGGAGCGCGAGCGCGCGGTCGCGGCGGTGCGCGGGCCCCGCACGCTCGACGGGTTCGCCGAGGAGATCGCCGCGGCCAAGGCCCAGCTCGCGGCGCTCGACACCGCGGAGGCGTTCCGGCTGATCGACACGTGGCCACCCGACCTGCGCGTGGTCGCCCGACCGTGGATGACCCACCAGAGCGGCGCCAAGACGGCCACCGGCACGGCGAACGCCACCATCGACCTGCTGGACACGATCCTCGACGGCCGCGACATCGTGGTCGCGGGCCAGGTGGCGCTCGACGGGGAGGTCAGCGTCGGCGGCGCGCCGGTGCACGGCGTGCTGGGGGTGCCGGTGGTGCTGGGCCAGGAGGGCTGGTCCCGCGTCCTGCTGGACGAGCTGGCGCCCGACGAGGACCGCCGGCTGGCCGACGTCGCGCGCAGCATCGCCGCGACGCTCGCGCCGTGGTCGGACACGGCGGTGCCGGTATGAGCAACACCGGCATGAGCGACGCGAACGCGCACGGGCACGGCCCCCAGCACCCGCACGGCGTGCATCACCACGCCGCGCACCCGTCGCGTCCGGCGCACGAGCCGCACCCGTCGACCGGCCACTCCGGCCCCGACGGCCTGGACCCGGACGACGAGCGCTGGGTCGCCTACGTCCGCGCCGACCACCGCACCGGCACCATCGCGGCGCTCGCCGGGGTGTTCGCCACCCGCGGCGTCAACTTCGAGTCGCTGGCCACCGGTGACGTGCACGGCGACGTCGGGCTGGTGGTGGTGACCTTCTTCGCCGGCGTCCGACGCCAGCGCATCCTCACCCGCGCCGTCACGCGGCTGCCGATGGTGCGCGGCGTGCTGGTGCGGGCCGCCACCGACCCGAAGGTGCGGGCAGCGGCGGTGCTCAACCTGCCGGTCGGCTCGTCGTTCCGTCCGGACCCCGGTGCGACGGTGCGGTGGTTCGGCGACCCGCGGCAGGGCGAGCCGATGCTGATCGAGGGCGCGCTGGCCGCCGTCGAGGCGGTGGTGGCGGCGGGGCGTGCCGAGGGTGGCACGTCGGAGGGCCTCGTCCTGCGCGCGCCTGCGGCCTGACGCCACCCGTCGCGTACGCTGACCGCGACAACTGAACACGCTGCTCGAACCACGGCGGGAGAGTCCCCGCCCGTGCGGGGCGCCGTAGGAGCAACCCTCCCCGGGAATCTCTCAGGCACCCGTACCGCCGTGGCGAGGCAACTCTGGAAAGCGGCCCACCCCGCCTGCGGGTGACGGCCCACCGACGGTGCAAGTCGGCGCGCCCCGGCCCCGCGAGGGGATGGCGGACCGGCAAAACTCTCAGGTCGTGCGCTGCTGCGCGCGATGACAGAGCGGGGAGGCCCCACACCCGTCCCGGCACGCGCACGTGCGCTCCCGGGCGATCCCAGGAGGCCCTGCGTGACCCAGCCCGACCAGCACAGCTCAGCGCCGACGACCGCGGCGTTCGTCGACCGGCACGTCGGCCCCCGCGGCACCGAGCTCGACGCGATGCTCCGCGCCGTCGGCTACGCCGACCTCGACGCGCTCACCGACGCCGCCGTCCCCGCGGCGATCCGCACCGACCGCCCGCTGACCCTCCCGGCCGCGCGCTCGGAGGAGCAGGTGCTCGCCGCGCTGCACGCGCTGGCCGACCGCAACCGGGTGCTCCGCCCGATGATCGGCCAGGGCTACTACGGCACCCACACCCCCGCGGTGATCAGGCGAAACGTGCTCGAGTCCCCCGCCTGGTACACCAGCTACACGCCGTACCAGGCGGAGATCAGCCAGGGTCGCCTCGAGGCGCTGCTGACGTTCCAGCAGGTGGTGGAGGACCTGACGGCGCTGCCGGTCGCCAACGCGTCGATGCTCGACGAGGCGACGGCGGTGGCCGAGGCGGTCGCGCTGATGTGGCGGGCGCAGCGCAACAAGCCCGGCACGGTGGTGCTGGACGCGGACCTGTTCGGGCAGTCGCTGGCGGTGACCCGGGGTCGTGCCGCGGCGATCGGCCTGCCGCTGGTGGTGGCGGACCTGCGGCACGGGCTGCCGGAGCTCGAGGGTGACCTGATCGGCGTGGTGGTGCAGCAGGTCGGCGCCTCCGGACGGGTGATCGAGCTGGCGCCGGTGGTCGAGGCGGCCAAGGCGCGCGGCGCCCTGGTGACCGTCGCGGCCGACCTGCTCGCGCTGACCCTGCTGACGGCGCCCGGCGAGGTCGGTGCCGACGTCGCGGTCGGCTCCGCCCAGCGGTTCGGCGTGCCGCTGTTCGGCGGTGGTCCGCACGCTGCGTTCATGGCGGTGCGCGCCGGGCTCGAGCGCACCCTGCCCGGGCGTCTCGTCGGGGTCAGTGTCGATGCCGACGGGGCGCCTGCCTACCGGCTGGCGCTGCAGACGCGTGAGCAGCACATCCGCCGCGAGAAGGCCACCAGCAACATCTGCACGGCGCAGGCGCTGCTGGCGATCGTCGCCGCGATGTACGCCGTCTACCACGGTCCGGACGGCCTGCGGGCGATCGGCGAGCGCGTGCACGGCCTGGCCGTCGGGCTCGCCGACGCCCTGCGCGAGGCGGGCGTCACCGTCGAGCACGACGACATCTTCGACACCGTCCGTGCCGAGGTGCCCGGCTCACGTGCCCGCGAGATCGTCGAGCACGCCGCCGAGCTGGGCGTGAACCTCTGGGCGCCCGACGAGGACCACGTGCAGGCCTCCTGCGACGAGACCACCACCCCGGGCGACCTGGTCGCCGTGCTGACCGCCTTCGCCGAGGCCGGTGCCACCACGCTGGACGCCGGCGCCGACGACCGCTTCGTCGTCGACATCCCCGACGCCCCGCCCGCCGCACCGGCCAACGCCGCGCTCCGCCGCACCACCGGCTACCTCGCCCACCCGGTGTTTCACGTGAATCGGTCCGAGACGGCGATGCTGCGCTACCTGCGCCGGCTGTCCGACAAGGACCTGGCGCTGGACCGCACGATGATCCCGCTCGGCTCCTGCACCATGAAGCTCAACGCCACGGTGGAGATGGAGCCGATCAGCTGGCCGGGCTTCGCCGACATCCACCCGTACGCCCCCGCCGACCAGCAGGCCGGGTACGCGCAGCTGGTCGGCGACCTCGAGGCGTGGCTGGCGGACATCACCGGCTACGCCGCGGTGTCCGTGCAGCCCAACGCCGGGTCGCAGGGCGAGCTCGCGGGGCTCCTGGCGATCGCCGGCTACCACCGCTCGCGCGGCGACGACCAGCGGACCGTCTGCCTGATCCCGGCCTCCGCCCACGGGACCAACGCGGCGTCGGCGGCGCTCGCCGGCCTGCGCGTGGTCGTCGTCGGCACCGCGCCCGACGGCTCCATCGACCTGGACGACCTGCGCGCCAAGCTGTCCGAGCACGGTCCCCAGGTGGCGGCGATCATGCTGACCTACCCCTCGACGCACGGCGTGTACGAGGAGCGGGTGCGCGAGGTGACCGAGCTGGTGCACCAGGCCGGCGGCCAGGTGTACATCGACGGCGCCAACCTCAACGCGCTCGTCGGGCTGGCCCGGCCGCGGGAGCTCGGTGGCGACGTGTCCCACCTGAACCTGCACAAGACCTTCTGCATCCCGCACGGCGGCGGCGGCCCGGGCGTCGGCCCGATCGGCGTCGCGGCGCACCTTGCGCCGTTCCTGCCGGGCGACCCGACCCCCGGCCGGCACGCCACGGGCGACGCGTCCGACGGCACGACGACGGAGACCGGCGCCCACGGGCGCCATGTCACGCCACCGGTCGCGGCCGCCAACTGGGGCTCGGCCGGCATCCTGCCGATCGCGTGGGCGTACGTCGCCCTGATGGGTCCCGACGGCCTCACCCACGCGACCCGCACCGCGGTGCTCGCCGCGAACTACCTGGCCAGCCGCCTGACCGAGCACTTCCCCGTGCTGTACACCGGCCCGGCCGGGCTGGTCGCGCACGAGTGCATCCTCGACCTGCGCCCCATCACCAAGGCGACCGGCGTCACCGCCGAGGACGTCGCCAAGCGGCTGATGGACTACGGCTTCCACGCCCCGACGCTGTCGTTCCCGGTGGCCGGCACGCTGATGGTCGAGCCCACCGAGAGCGAGGACCTCGGCGAGCTCGACCGGTTCGTGGACGCGCTGGTCGCGATCCGCCGCGAGATCGACGAGGTCGCCGCCGGCACCTGGCCGCTGGAGGACTCCCCGCTGCGCAACGCCCCGCACACCGCGGCGTCCCTGGTGGCCGACGACTGGTCGCACCCGTACTCCCGCGAGACCGCCGCCTACGGCGTGGCGGCCCTGCGGCACGGCAAGTACTGGCCGCCCGTCCGCCGCATCGACGGCGCCCGCGGCGACCGTCAGCTCGTCTGCTCCTGCCCGCCCGTCGAAGCCTTCGAGGACTGATCACCATGACCGATGGCGCTACCCGCTCCCCCCTGCACGACGAGCACGTCGCCCTCGGCGCCACGCTCACGTCGTTCGCCGGCTGGCAGATGCCGCTGCGCTACACCTCCGACCTCGCGGAGCACACCGCCGTCCGCACGGCCGCCGGTCTGTTCGACCTGTCGCACATGGCCGAGATCGTCGTCACCGGCGCGGACGCCGCGGCGTTCCTCGACCGGGCGCTGGTGGGTCACGCCTCCGCGATCCGGCTGCTCGGCGCCAAGTACACGATGATCTGCGCTCCGGACGGCGGCGTGATCGACGACCTGGTCGTGTACCACCTGGAGCCCGAGCGGTACCTGGTGGTGGCCAACGCCTCGAACCACGATCCGGTGCTCGCGGCGCTGCAGGAGCGCGCGGCAGGGCTGGACGTCGTGGTGGACGACCAGTCCGCGGCGACCGCGCTGGTCGCCGTGCAGGGCCCGCGGGCCCTCGAGATCGTGCTCGCGGCCGAGATCGAGCTGGCCGACGACGAGGTCACGGCGCTCAGGTACTACGCCTGCCTGCCGTTCACGTTCGCCGGTCGCCCGGCTCTGCTGGCCCGCACCGGGTACACCGGCGAGGACGGTTTCGAGTTCTACGTGGCGGCCGGTGACGCGCCGGTGCTGTGGCGGCGGCTGCTCGAGGTCGGCACCCCCCTCGGCCTGGTGCCGGCCGGCCTGTCGGCACGGGACAGCCTTCGTCTCGAGGCCGGCATGCCGCTGTACGGCAACGAGCTGGACCGCACCACCACCCCGCACGACGCCGGCCTGGGCCGCGTGGTCGCCCTCGGCAAGACCGGTGCCGACGGGCTGCCCGTGCCGTTCGTCGGCCGCGAGGCGCTCGAGGCCCGTGCGGCTGCCGAGCCGACTCGCGTGCTGGTGGGCCTGCAGGGGCTCGGCCGACGGGCCGCCCGGCACGGGTACCCCGTGCTCGCCGGCCCCGACCAGGTGGTCGGCACGGTCACGTCCGGTGCACCGTCGCCGACGCTCGGCCACCCGATCGCCATGGCGTACGTGCACCCGTCGGTGGCGGCGGAGGGCACGCAGCTCGACGTGGACGTCCGGGGCCGTCCGGAGCCCGTGCGGGTCGTGCCGCTGCCGTTCTACCGCCGCCCCCGCTGACCCGCGGGATCACCGCCGTCCCCCGCCCGCACCGCTAGCGTCGGCACAACCGACCGCCAGCAGCACCACCGCCAGCACCACGACCCGTCAGGAGAACCGCCATGGCCGCCGTCGAGCCCCCCGCCCACCTGCAGTACACCGTCGAGCACGAGTGGCTCGACTCCGGCTCCCCCGCCACGGTGGGCATCACGTCGGTGGCGGCCGACGCGCTGGGCGACATCGTCTACCTGGAGCTGCCGACCGTCGGTGACGAGGTGACCGCCGGCGCCGTGATCGGCGAGGTCGAGTCGACCAAGTCGGTGTCGGAGCTGTTCTCCCCGGTGAGCGGCACCGTCGTGGAGGTCAACCAGGCCGCCGTCGACGACCCGTCCGTGGTGAACTCCGACCCGTACGGCGCCGGCTGGCTGCTGCGCGTGGACGTGACGGAGACCGGCACCCTGCTCTCGGCCGAGGAGTATGCCGGGCTCAACCCGGCCTGACCCGACCCGGCCCGGCTCAACCCGGCTGACCCGACCCGGCCGGGCTCAACCCGGCCTGACTCGAGCCGACCTGAGCCGTCGGCGGGGCCGGATCCTGGGCGGTCGTCCAGTTCTCACCCGGTCGAAGCCCGTCGCAAGGTCGCCTCGATGCCCCTCGAAGGTTCCTGGGGGGTCCACGAGCGGTGCCGCAGAGGCGCACCGCGCCCTCGTCTGGCACACTCGCGGGACACGAAGAGGGCGATTTGTCTCATTCGTGTAACGATTTGCTGCCACGTGATCTCGAATCGATAACCGCGGGACATTCGTCCCTTGACCCGTTCGGGTGAATCGTGGGTGCTATTGCCTAGCGGTGTATCTCGACCGGGTGCCGCGCGTCATTCTGGGCGCAAGCGTTCGGCGGCACGGGGGGGCCTGTGCGAGACGAGAGTCGGAGAAGTGGCGTCATGGGGAGCCACGGACCCCCTCTCATCCGGTACGCAGCAGCACAGCGGGACCCGGAGGGGCCGGGTCCCGTAGGCAACCGGAGGGCACCATGAGCATGTTGGAGACGGCCGGCTCGGCCGGCACGACGACCGCACCGGTCGAGTCACTCACGCGCCGGGAGCGCGTTGTCCTCGCAGAGCTTGCCGAAGACGTCACGCTCGAGGAGATCGCAACCCGGCTGTTCGTCACGCGCAACACCGTGAAGTCGCAGGTCCGCAGCGTCTATCGCAAGATCGGCGTCTCGACCCGCTCCGAGGCCGTGGCCTGGGCCGTCGCCCAGGGCATCCGCTGAGCAGCACCGCAGCACCTGACATCCGCCGGCCGACCGGTCACCGCTGACCGGTCGGCCGTCATGTCCCTGCCGACGCGACTGGCAGACTGACGACCATGGCACCGAGCCTCGTCGTCGCCGCCGCACTGGTGGACGACCTCGACGACCCGCAGCTGCTCCTCGCCGGTCGGCGCGCCACCCCGGCCAGCCTTGCCGGCCGCTGGGAGTTCCCCGGCGGCAAGGTCGACGCCGGTGAGTCCCCCGAGGAGGCGCTGCACCGCGAGATCCGGGAGGAGCTCGGGGTCCGCGTGCTGCTGGGCCGGGAGATCGTCGGCCCCGAGCAGGGTGCCTGGCGGCTGTCCGAGCGGTACGAGATGCGGCTGTGGCTGGCCGAGGTCTCGTCGGGCATCCCGGAGCCTCTCGTGGAGCACGACGAGCTGCGCTGGCTGCCCGCCGGGCAGTGGCTCGACGTGCCGTGGCTCGATGCCGACGTCCGCATCGTGACGGCGCTGCTGGACGCTCTCGCCGGCGGTGGCCGGCTGGCCGCAGCGCTCTAGCGTCGCGCTGAGAGAAGCCACCTGGACCTCGGTCCAGAACTTCGCCGCGGCGCCACGTCCCGTTCATCCGTCAGCACCTGGCACGTCGACTTGCGTGGGTAGACACCGTGACGCGCCGACATCTCGTCGGCCTCACTTCCTACCGAGGGACATCGATGCGCAAGCTGACCCTGCTCGCTCCTCTGGCCGTAGCGGCCCTCGCGCTGTCCGCGTGCAGCTCCGCGGCCGCCGGTTCGTCGAGCGCTGCCTCGTCGGGCGCCACCAGCGCCTCGGGGACGGCCGCTGCGACGAGCTGCGGGACCACCGTGCCGCAGCTCGCCGCCGCCGCGAAGAAGGAGGGTGCGGTGAACCTGATCGCGCTGCCGGACACGTGGGCCAACTACGGCGGGATCCTCGACTCCTACCGCAAGACGTACGGGATCAACGCCACCGTCGCGAACCCGGACGCCTCGTCCGCCGACGAGATCACCGCGATCAAGACGCTGCGCGGCCAGGCGAGCCAGCCGGAGCTGGTGGACGTCGGCGCGTCCTTCACGCAGCAGCTGATCGACGACGGCTACGCCCAGACCTACAAGCCGACGGTGTGGGACGAGATCCCGGCGAACCTCAAGGACGCCGACGGCCGCTGGGTCGCCGCGTACTACGGCGTGATGTCGATCGGCGTGAACACCAAGCTGGTCAAGAACGCCCCCAAGACGTTCGCCGACCTGAAGGACCCGCAGTACAAGGGCCAGATCGGCCTGAACGGTGACCCGCGCGAGGCGGGGGCGGCCTTCGCCGCGGTGATGGCGGCGTCGCTGGCGAACGGCGGCAGCTTCGACGACATCAAGCCGGGCATCCAGTACTTCTCCGACCTGAAGAAGTCGGGCAACCTCACGCTGACCAAGGTGAACAAGGCGAACCTGCTGTCCGGCGAGGTGCCGATCGCCCTCGACTGGACGTACAACTTCCCGGCCCTCAAGCCGCTGATGCAGCAGGCCGGGTTCGACCTGCAGGTGACGGTCCCGCAGGACGGGGTGTACGGCGGGTACTACGCGCAGTCGGTCGTCACGCAGTCGGCGCACCCGTGCGCCGCCGAGCTGTTCCTCGAGCACCTGGTGGGCAACGACGGCGCGCTCGGCTATCTCAAGGGCGGCGCCATCCCGGCCCGGTACGCCTCGCTGGTGAAGGCCGGCCTGGTGGACCAGGCGACGGCCGCCAACCTGCCGGACCCGGCCACCATCGCCAAGATCGCGTTCCCGACGCAGAAGCAGCTGGACGCCGCCAAGGCCGTCCTCGCCGCGCAGTGGGGACCGATGGTCGCGGACAAGTGACCGAGCTCCCGCTCACGGGGGTCACCCAGGTAGCCGGCCCCGACGTCAGCGCCACACGCGCCGGCGTCGGGGCGGCCGCCTCCCCCGCGCGCCGGTCGACAGGGGTTCGACGGGGGCGGCGGGCCGACGGGGCCACCGTGGCGCTGGTGCCGTTCCTGGTGTTCGTCGGCGTGTTCCTGCTGTGGCCGGTCGGTGCGGTGGTGCTCCACTCCGTGACGCCGGGAGGCAGCCTGGGGATCGGTGCCCTGGTCAGGGCGGTGTCCGGCCCGTACCGGTCGGCGTTCACCAACTCGCTGACGCTGGCCGGCGCCTCCGCGGTGATCGGCGGGGTGCTGGGGCTCGCGCTGGCGTTCGCGCTGCGCGGGCTGCAGCGGCCGGCGTGGCTGCGTCCGACGGTCGACGCGTGGAGCTCGGTCGCCTCCCAGCTCGGCGGCGTTCCGCTGGCCTTCGCGTTCGTCGCCCTGGTCGGCACGCAGGGGGTGCTGACCAAGGGGCTCGCGGCGCTGGGCGTGGACCTGGCCGGTGCCGGGTTCTCGCTCTCGACGCTGCCCGGGATGACCTTCGTCTACCTGTACTTCGAGATCCCGCTGATGTTCCTCGTCGTCGCGCCGGCCGTCTCCGGGCTGCGCACCACCTGGCGCGAGGCCGCGGAGCTGATGGGAGCGGGTCCGGTGCGCTACTGGTGGGCTGTGGGCGGGCCGGTGCTGGCGCCCTCCGTGCTGGGCGGGATGCTGCTGCTGTTCATCAACGCGTTCAGCGCCTACGCCACGGCGTACGTGCTCAACTCGAGCGGGCAGCTGGTGCCGCTGGCGATCCGCTTCGTGCTGCAGGGCAACGTGATCACCGGTGAGCAGGACCTGGGGTACGCGCTGGTCACGTGGACCGTCGCGCTGATGGCCGCCGGGCTGGTGCTGATGCACCTGCTGCAGCGCCGCGCCGCCCGCTGGTCGCGCGCATGAGCGCCGTGGTGGTGCCGGAGGCCGCCCGGCAGACGTCGATGCCGGCCGGTGAGCGTGCCGGGAGGCCGGCCGGTCGGCGTCCGGCGGCTCGACGTCCCGGGGCCGGGCGTCGTCGGCCCGGGCTCGAGGCGGTGCGCTGGACGTTCCTCGTCGTGCTCGGCCTGTACTTCGTGGTGCCGCAGCTGGCGATGGCGCGGTTCGCGTTCCAGAACGTGCCGGTGGTGCTGCTGAACCAGCACACGCTGCTCTCGCGCTGGTCGGCAGCCTCCCTGCTCAGGGCGCTGCACGAGCCGGCGCTGTGGCAGGCGACCCGGACCAGCGCACTGCTCGCGGTGCTGACGCTGGTCCTGGACCTGGCGCTGCTGCTGCCGCTCGCCATCGTCGCGGAGGTGCGGGCGCCCCGGCTGCGGACCGTGCTCGCCACGGTGACCCTGCTGCCGTGGGTGGTTCCACCGATCGCCCTGGTGGTGGGCGTGGCGGCGACCTTCCGTGCGCTGGCGCCGGGCTTCCTGACGAGCCCGCTCGCCCTGGTGCCGTTCTACGCGGTGTGGGCGATGCCGTTCACCTACCGGGCGATCGACTCCGGGCTGCGGGCCGTCAACGCCCGGACGCTGGTCGAGGCGGCGCGCAGCCTGGGTGCCGGGCTGCCCACGGTCCTGTTCCGGGTGCTGATGCCCAACCTGAGCGCCTCCCTGGTCGCGGCGGGCGGGCTGACGGCCGCGCTGGTGCTCGGCGAGTTCGCGTTCGCGTCGCTGCTGCTCAAGACGACGCTGCCCACCTACCTCGTCGACTACCAGCGGGACGCCCCGCAGGCCGGGATGGCGCTCGCGCTCGCCGTGATGGTGCTGACGGCGCTCGCGCTGGGGGCCGTCGTGCACCTGCTGCGGCGCCGCGGTCTGGGCGTCAGCACCACCGGCTTCTGACTCGCGCGCCCCCGGTGGGTGCCCGGCCGGCCACCCGCTGCGTCGCGCTCCACCACCCGACTGCCCCTCACGTGAGGAGAACCCCATGGCCACCATCGAGATGATCGGTGTCCGCAAGACCTTCGGCACCACCGTGGCGCTGGACGACCTGCACCTGCGGGTCGAGTCCGGTGAGCTGGTGTGCCTGCTGGGCCCGTCGGGCTGCGGCAAGACGACCGCGCTGCGCCTGCTGGCCGGCTTCGAGCAGCCGGACGCCGGCCGGATCCTGGTGGACGGCGAGGACGTCACGCGCGTCTCCCCCCGGCACCGCCGGTTCGGCATGGTGTTCCAGGACTACAGCCTGTTCCCCAACCTGACGGGCCGGCAGAACATCGCGTTCGGGCTGAAGATCCGCCGCAAGGGAGCCGCCGAGACGGCCGCCACGGTGGACCGGCTGCTGGCGGTGACCCGCCTGGAGAAGCACGCCGACAAGTACCCGCACCAGATGTCCGGCGGTCAGCGGCAGCGCGTGGCGCTGGCCAGGGCGATCGCCACCGAGCCGCGGCTGCTGCTGCTGGACGAGCCGCTGTCCGCCCTGGACGCGCAGGTGCGCGAGCACCTGCGGGACGAGATCCGGCGGCTGCAGCTGGAGGTCGGCGTCACCACGGTGCTGGTCACGCACGATCAGCACGAGGCGATGGCGGTGGCCGACCGGGTGGCCGTGATGCGTGACGGCCTGCTCGAGCAGATCGACCCGCCGCGGGTGCTGTACAGCCGGCCGGCGTCGGCGTTCGTCGCCGGGTTCGTCGGGACGGTGAACCGGCTGCGCGCGCAGCGGGCCGCGGACGGCTCGTGGACGGTGCTGGGTGCGCCGGTCGAGGTGGCGAGGGCGGCAGCCGCGGCGGCGGACGACGACGCAGCCGCTCACGACGGCGACCCGCTGCCCGCGCCGCGCGCCGTGGTGCGTCCGGAGCAGCTGCAGCTGGCGCCGGCACCGGCTGGTGCCGCTCCCGCCGCCCGGCTCGTCGCGCTGTCCTTCCTCGGCGCGTTCACCCGTGCGGTCGTCGAGCACCCCACCGAGGGGCTGGTGACGGCCGACGTGCTCGGGACGGGCGCCGACGGGCTTCGCATCGGCGACCCCGTGACGGTCGGGGTGCGGCCCGGCGCCGGTGCCGTCGTCCTGCAGTGACACGCCGGCCCGCAGCACTCCTCACCGGGACGCTTAGGGTCACCTCATGGGACTGAGCCGCACGCAGCTGGTGTTCGTCGCCCTGCACCGGGCCGTGTACCGGGCGACGGGCGGACGGCTGCTGGGGCGGTTCGGCCGCATCGAGCAGGTGCTGCTGACCACCACCGGCCGCACCACGGGCAAGGCCCGGACCACGCCGCTGGCGGGCACGCCCGACGGTGACCGGCTGGTGCTGGTCGCGTCGAACAACGGGGGTGACGCGCACCCGTCCTGGTACCTCAACCTGGTGGCGAACCCGCAGGTCAGCGTGCAGCGCGGGCCGACGGTCGCGCCGATGACCGCCCGGACGGCCGAGGGCGCCGAGCGCGAGCGGCTGTGGGACCTCGTCGTGCGCAACAACCCGGGCTACGCGCGGTACGCGCAGCGCACACCCGGCACATCCCCGTGGTGGTGTGCGAGCCGCTGGACCGCTAGCACCGGAGCCGTTCGCGGACCGCGAACGGCGCTGGCACTCTCCCGTGCCGAGTGCTAATCCTGTGGGTGTAGCCGATCGACGGCCGCGGAGGTCGCCGGTTGCACCGGGTCCGCGGGAGGTCCGCGAACCCCGTCACGGGAGGTGAGCGCACATGGCTACGCGGTACGACCCCTTCCAGGAGATGGACCGTCTGCTCGGTCAGATGTTCGCGTCGGAGCGTGCTTCCGCCAGCATGCCGATGGACCTGTACCGCAGCGGTGACCACTACGTGCTCCACGTCGACCTGCCGGGCGCCGACCCGGGCAGCATCGACGTGAACGTCGACGACCGCACCCTGACCGTCCGCGCGCAGCGCTCGGCCCACACCGAGCAGGACGTGCAGTGGCTGGCCAAGGAGCGTCCGGTCGGCACCTACGCCCGGCAGCTGACGGTCGGCCGTGGCCTGGCGCTGGACAAGATCAGCGCCACCTACACGGACGGCGTGCTCACGCTGACCATCCCGGTGTCCGAGGAGGCCAAGCCGCGGCGCATCGAGGTGCAGCACGGCGCAGCCGAGCCGACGACGATCACGGCAGAGGCATCGCAGCAGGGTTCGTGACGCTCCACCGCTGACCGGCACCGAACCGCGGTCAGACGGACGACGCCCCGGAACCCGCTCGGGTCCCGGGGCGTCGTCATGTCCGGTGAGCGGCTCTGCTCAGCCGCACACCGGTGGCTCAGCCGCGCCGGTCCAGCACGGCGGCGATGCGGTCGACCGCCTCGGTGACGAGGGTGGGCGAGGTGGCGAGGTTGAACCGGACGAAGCCGGTGCCCTCGGCCCCGAACTCGGGCCCGGGCACGGTGGCCACCCGCGCGTGCTCGAGCAGGAAGGCGGCGGGGTCGGCACCG
Organism: Cellulomonas sp. 14-74-6; assembly: GCA_002279095.1. GTDB lineage: Bacteria > Actinomycetota > Actinomycetes > Actinomycetales > Cellulomonadaceae > Cellulomonas. Next base: position 1,084 of record NCKG01000006.1, on the reverse strand, counting down.
TCCGGGAGGCCGGCGTCCCGCAGGTCGAGCCAGGCGAGATAGGTGCCGTCGCCCGGTGTCCGGCGGACGGGGGGCAGCCGCTCCACGAGCAGGGAGTCGAGCAGCCGAACGTTGGTGCCGAGCGCGTCGAGCACCTCGCCCAGCCACGCGCCGCCCTCCCGGAAGGCCGCCTGATGGGCGATCGAGGCGACGTGGCTGATGCCGTGCACCGCCGGGGTGCCCAGCCGCGCCAGGTCGTCGACCGCGGCGGGGCCCGGGACGGCCAGCGCGGCCTTGAAGCCGGCCAGGTTGAACGCCTTCGACGCCGAGTGCAGCGCGATGGCGTCGGGGATCGCCGTCACCGTCGGGACGAAGGCCGGCCGGGAGCCGTCCGCGCGGGTCGGCAGGATCGCCGCGTGGATCTCGTCGGCCACCACCCGCACGCCGTGCGACCGGGCGAGGTCGCCGGCGGCGCGCAGCTCGTCGTACGTGTGCAGCACACCCGTGGGGTTGTGCGGCTGGCAGAGCAGCAGCACGGCGGGGCGGCCGTCCCGACGAGCCTCGCCGAGCGCGCGATCGAGCGTGACCGGGTCCAGACGGCCCTCGGGCGTCAGCGGCGCCGCGAGCACCCGGCGGTCGGCGTGCTCGAGATGGGTGCGGAACGGCGCGTAGACCGGCGGCGTGATCACCACGGCGTCGCCGGGGGCGGTGAACAGCCGCACCACCTCGACGACGCCGCGCATCACGTCGGCCACCGTGCGGGTGGTCGCCGGGTCCACCGTCCAGCCGAGACGCTCGGCGGCGAACCCGGCGAATGCCTCGGCGTACCCCTGACCGTGCTCGTACCCCGTGTCACCGGAGCGGACGGCGTGGTCGACGGCGTCCGCGACCGCCGTCGGCGGCACCACGTCCATCTCCGCGACGAACATCGGCAGCACATCGGGGCCGTAGGCCTGCCACTTCTCGCTGGTGCGCACGCGCAGCAGGTCGATCGGCACGTCGAACGGGCCGGTGCCCGGCAGACCGCCGAGCGGGGCACCCGCCGCGTGGCCGTCGTCCGGCGCACGCAGCCGCCCGCGGTCCCGCTTCGCCGTCGGAGTTCCCG
>NCKG01000242.1:0-3196 GCA_002279095.1 Cellulomonas sp. 14-74-6 | reverse complement strand
GGACCATCTCGACGGCAAGGTCTACCTCTCCCGGCTCGCCCCCGAGACCCGCAAGGTCGCCATGCGCGAGGTGCGCGAGAGCTCCTGGTTCTGACCGTCTCGAGGACATGAGGAAGGGCCCCGGGGAATCCCCGGGGCCCTTCCTCATGCCCGTGCGGTCAGCCCAGCGGCACCGTCGTGGTCGCGGTGCTCTCGTCGTAGATCGCGGCGACCTGCGGCGCGAAGTCCTTCATGATCACGTTGCGCTTGATCGAGAGCTTGGGCGTGAGGTGCCCGCTCGCCTCGGTCCACTCGGAGGGCAGGATCGTGAATTTGCGGATCGACTCCGCGCGCGACACCCGGGTGTTGGCGACGTCGATCGCGCGCTGCACCTCGGCGCGCACCGCGTCGTTCGTGGCGGCGTCGGCGAGCGACATGTCCGCCGGGAGTCCGTTGTTCGCCAGCCAGGACGGCAGCATCTCGGGGTCGAGCGTGACGAGCGCCGCGATGAACGGCTTCTGGTCGCCGACCACGACGACCTGGCCGACGATCGGGTTGGCGCGGATCGGATCCTCGAGCGCGGCGGGGGAGACGTTCTTGCCGCCCGCGGTGACGATGATCTCCTTCTTCCGGCCCGTGATCCGCAGGTAGCCCTCGTCGTCGAGGGCGCCGAGGTCGCCGGTGCGGAACCAGCCGTCGACCAGCGCCGCGGCCGTCGCCTCGGGGTTGTTGTGGTACCCGCGGAAGACGCCGATGCCGCGGACCTCCACCTCGCCGTCGGCCGCGATCCGCACCGACGTGCCGGGCAGGGCGGGCCCCACGGTGCCGATCTTCGACCGGTCCGGCAGGTTCACGGTCGCCGGTGCGGTGGTCTCGGTCAGCCCGTACCCCTCGAGCACGTGCAGCCCGGTGCCGCGGAAGAAGTGCCCCAGCCGCTCACCGAGCGGTGCGCCGCCGGAGATCGCCCAGCGTGCCTGGCCGCCGAGCGCCGCCCGGATCCGTCGCAGCACGAGGAGGTCGGCCACGAGGTGCTGGAGCCGCAACCACCGGCTCGGTCCGCCCGGGGCGTCCAGCGCTCGGGAGTAGACGATCGCCGTCTTCGCGGCGCGCTGGAAGATCCCGCCCTTGCCGCCGGCCGCGGCCTTCTGCTCCGCCGAGTTGTAGACCTTCTCGAACACTCGCGGCACCGACAGCACGAAGGTGGGCCGGAACGCCTCGAGGTCGGGCAGCAGCGTCTTGGTGTCGGCGGTGTGCCCAAGGGTCGCTCCCGCCGCGACGGTGAGCACGTGCACGAACCGCGCGAACACGTGCGCGAGCGGCATGAAGAGCAGGGTCCGAGAACCGTCGCCCTGCACCACCACGTTGAGCTTCTCGACGGCGTTGACCGTGAGCTCGTAGAAGTTGCCGTGCGTCAGCTCCGCGCCCTTGGGTCGGCCGGTGGTTCCTGACGTGTAGATGATCGTGGCCAGGTCGTCCAGGTGTGCGAGGTGGCGGCGCTGATCGATCTCCTCGACCGGCACCTGGGCGCCCTCACGTACCAGCGCGGCCATCGCCTCGTGGTCGATCACGAGCACGTCGCGCAGCTGCGGCACCTCGGCACGGACCTGGTCGACCAGCTCGGCGTGGGCGGCGGTCTCCACCACGAGGAGCGAGACGGTGGAGTCGGAGAGGATCCAGTGCACCTGCTCGGCGGACGACGTCTCGTAGACCGGCACGGTGACGGCGCCCGCCCGCCAGATCGCCCAGTCGAGGAGCGACCACTCGTAGCGGGTGCGGGACATGATGCCGACCCGGTCGCCCGGCTGCACCCCACGGGCGACGAGCCCGCGGGCGACAGCCGTGATCTCCGCGTCGAGCTGGAGGGCCGTCGTCGTCGCCCACGGACCGCCGTCCGGGGACCGCCGCTCCATCAGGACGCGGTCCGGCGTCGCCACGACCCGCTCTGCGAAGAGGTCGTTCAGGTTCCGCGACCGATCGACCTCGACCACGAGCGGTGAGGAGGACTCGTCCATGCTGACTCCAGTGGCAGACGACGACGTGTATCGCGAGGATACGGGACCTTCGACCCCCTCTCTCGGGCAGACCTGGCACCTGCCGCGGGCGGCGCACGTCGTCGACGGCAGGCTGCGGCTCGGCCCGCCCCACGGGCGCTAGCGTGGGCCCGCGCATCGGGACGTCGGTGCGGACGGACGAGGGAACGGGCACCACATGCACGCCATCGGTGTGGACATCGGCGGGACCAAGATCGCTGCGGGCGTCGTCGACGACGACGGTCGGATCCTGGCGCAGACCCGGCGGGACACGGACCCGACCGATGCGACCACGGTGGACCGGGGTGTGGTGGACGTCTGCCGGGAGCTGATGGCCGACTACGAGGTGGGTGCGATCGGGCTCGCCGCCCCGGGGTTCATCGGCGCCGACCGTGCGACGGTGGGCTTCACGCCGAACCTCCCGTGGCGCGACCACCCGCTCCGAGACTCTGTCGCGACCGCCCTGCGGACCGACGTGCCGATCGTCGTCGAGAACGACGCCAACGCTGCCGGCTGGGCCGAGTACCGGTTCGGGGTCGCCGACGGGGTCACCGACATGGTGACCCTCACGCTGGGCACGGGGCTCGGCGGAGCCATCGTGTCGGGCGGACGCCTGGTGCGCGGTCGCTGGGGTGTCGCCGCGGAGATCGGTCACCTCCGTGTGGTGCCCGACGGGCACGTGTGCGGTTGCGGGCAGCGCGGCTGCTGGGAGCAGTACGTGTCCGGCAGTGCGCTGGTGCGGGACGCCCAGGCGATCGCGCAGCAGCTTCCCGACCGAGCGGCTCGGCTGCTCGAGCTCGCGGGTGGCAAGTGGCGCAAGATCGCGGGCCTGCACATCACGCAGGCCGCCGAGGAGGGCGACGAGCTGGCCATCGAGCTGCTCGCGGACATCGGCCGCTGGGTCGGGCAGGGCGCCGCCTCAGTCGCGGCGCTCCTGGACCCCGAGCTCTTCGTGGTCGGCGGTGGACTGTCCGCGGCTGGGGAGCTGGTGATGGCGCCGGCGCGCACCGCCTTCGTCGAGCATCTGTCAGCGCGTGGGTATCACCCGGAGGCCAGCTTCGCCATCGCCTCGATGGGCAACGAGGCCGGAATGGTGGGCGCGGCGGACCTGGCCCGCCTCGAGTCCTAGCCGGCCGAGTCCATCAGACGACGGCCCCGGCGTCGTCGTCCTCGTCGCGCCGGTGCGG
>NCKG01000241.1:0-3201 GCA_002279095.1 Cellulomonas sp. 14-74-6 | reverse complement strand
CGGCGACGTCGTAGCCTGCGTCCACCTGCGGCGAGCGGTAGAACGGCGAGAGCCAGAGCGCGTCGACGCCGAGCTCCACGAGGTGGTCCAGGTGCGTGGTGATCCCCAGCAGGTCGCCGACGCCGTCGCCGTCCGAGTCCGCGAAGGACCGCGGGTACACCTGATAGATCACTGCGGACCTCCACCACTGCGACCCGGTCGAGGCGGGGTGGATGCGGACGAGGTCAGGGGCAGTGGGGGACATCGTTTCCTCTCGAAGGACGTGGGGCGTTGTCGGGCGCGTGGGCGTCTGGGCCCGTGACCGCGCGGTGACGGGCCGGCGGGACGTCGGTCCGCTGAGCCGGGCGTGGGTACGACGGTCAGACCGCGGCGGCCGCCGGGCCGGACAGGGCGACGGTGCTGGTGGGGGCGGCGCCCGTCGAGCCGCGAGCCACCAGCTCGGGCTGGAACAAGAGCTCGGCGCGGGACACGGGGGTGGAGCGGATCTCCGCGACCAGCGCCGCGACGGCGGCGTGCCCCATCGCCGCAACCGGCTGCCGGATGGTGGTCAGCGGCGGGTCGGTGAAGGCGATCAGGGGTGAGTCGTCGAAGCCGACCACCGAGAGGTCGTCGGGGACCTGGAGCCCGCGCGAGCGGGCGGCACGGACCGCTCCGAGGGCCATCAGGTCCGAACCGCAGATCACCGCGGTGTGCCCGGACTCGATCAGCTCGAGGGCGGCGGACTGACCGCCCTCGACCGTGAACAGGGTCGAGACGATGTGCTGCTCGGGCTCGGCGACGCCCTGCCGCCGGAGCAGCTCGGAGAACGCGTCGATCTTGCGGCGCACCGGCACGAACCGCGTCGGCCCCACGGCCAGCCCGATCGAGCGGTGGCCGAGCGAGGTCAGGTGCCGGATGGCCTGCTCCATCGCGGCCGCGTCGTCCGTCGACACCGTCGGCGCGTCGACCCCCTCGGCGTACCCGTTGACCAGCACGAGCGGGATGCCGCGGCTGCGCAGCCGCTGGTAGCGCTCGGTGCTGGCAGACGTGTCGGCGTGCAGGCCGGACACGAAGACGATGCCGTCCACCCCGTGCTCGAGCAGCATCTCGACGTACTGGTCCTCTGTGGTGCCGCCCGGCGACTGGGTGCACAGCAGCGGCGTGTAGCCGCGGTCCGACAGCATCGTCTCGATGACCTGGGCGAACGCGGGGAACACCGGGTTGCTCAGCTCGGGGACCACGAGGCCGACGAGGCCCGCCGGCCGCGAGTGCAGCCGGTCGGGGCGCTCGTAGCCGAGCACGTCGAGCGCGGCGAGCACGGCCTGACGGGTATGGGACGAGACGCCGTGCTTGCCGTTCAGCACGCGCGACACCGTGGCGGTGCTGACACCTGCCTGTTCGGCGATGTCAGTCAGCCGGGTGCGCCCGGACAGCGTCGCCACGAGACCTCCTCGTCCCCGATCACGACCATTCGGTGCAGATCGTTCCATAGTGCGATGCCTGGGGGCCGCGATCGCTTAGCAATCGTGGCCTGAAAGTTACCGTAACGAGTTGCAGCAGGGGTGCACAACTGGTTAGCGTCTCGCCATCAGGCCAACGGCGGCGGATCTCGTCGGCCGAGGGCGCCCATCCCGCACAAGGGAGCATGTCGATGCGATGGAGCATCCCGTCCCCGGTCACGCTCGCGTGGTCCCGGGGCGCGCGCTCTGGAAGCAGCGGCGCGCTGCCCGTCACCGCAGTCGGTGTGATCCGGGCGGACCGCGAGTAGGCCGAACCGAGCGGCGCCCCGACGGACGCGGCGGCGTTCGGGCCTCTCGCAGTGACCACCGTCCCGCACGCCCCACCCACCGGAGAAGGAGTGAACTCACGATGAAGGCTCGTCCAGCACTCATGGTGGTCGCCGTCACCTCGGCACTGACCATCACGATGAGCGCTTGCAGCAGCAGCACCGGCGGCTCGGGTGGGGGCGCCACCTCGGCCCCGCCGACGAGCGCCGCGCCCACGGCGGTGACGATGACCGTGTGGGGTCCGCAGGAGGACCAGGTCGACGCGACCTCGTGGCTGCCAAAGGAGGAGGCCGCCTTCGCCCAGGCGCACCCCGAGTACACGATCACGTGGAAGAACTCGGTGGTCTCGGAGGGTGACGCCGGCAAGACCGTCAAGCAAGACCCGACCGCCGCGGCCGACGTGTACATGTTCGCCAACGACCAGCTGGGCACGCTCATCCAGGCCAACGCCATCGGCGTGCTGCCGCCCGACGCGGTCGCGCAGGTGAAGAAGCAGAACTCCGACGTCATGGTGACGTCCGTGACCGGCTCCGATGGTCAGATCTACGGCGTGCCCTACACCGCGAACACGTGGTTCCTTTACTACAACACCTCGAAGTTCGCCGCGGCTGACGTGAAGAGCCTCGACACCATGCTCGCCAAGGGCAAGGTCGCCTTCCCGCTCGACAACGCCTGGTACCTGCCGTCGTTCTACGTCGGCAACGGCAGCACGCTGTTCGGCCCCAACGGCACCGACGAGGGCGCCGGGTTCGCCTTCACCGGGACCAAGGCGACCGACGTGACGACCTACCTCACCACGCTGGCGAAGAACCCGAAGTTCGTCGACGACGCGAACGGCGCCGGCCTCGCCGGTGTGCAGAACGGCACGATCGACGCCTACTTCTCCGGGTCGTGGGACGCGGCGGCGGTCAAGAAGGCGCTGGGGCCCAACTACGGCGCGGCGCAGCCGCCGGCGTACACGCTCAACGGGGCCTCGGTGCAGATGAAGGCGTTCGCCGGCTCCAAGGCCGTCGCCTTCAACCCCAACGCCAAGGACCCGAAGGCGGCTGCGCTCTTCGCTGCCTTCCTCGGCTCCACCGCCGCGCAGCAGGAGCACTACGACATCCGCGGCATCATCCCCGCGGACAAGTCGCTCGCGTCCTCGTCCAGCATCACGGGCGACCCGGTCGCAGTCGCCCAGATGAACACGGTCGCCAACGCCTCCGTGCTGCAGCCGACCGTGCCGAAGATGGCCAACTTCTGGGACCCGACCGCGGCCTTCGGCAAGGCGATCCTGTCCGGTGACGTCACGGCCGCGAATGCCGCAGCCAAGACCACGGCGTGGAACACGAGCCTGGTGCCGTCCGCCTTCGTGGCTTCGCCGACGACCTCCGCGCCGGTGATCACCACCAGCGGGTTGGGCACGTCGCCCGCGAACGGGCCCTGCGCACGGGTA
>NCKG01000005.1:0-17825 GCA_002279095.1 Cellulomonas sp. 14-74-6 | reverse complement strand
GCACCTGCATGCGTCGGTGCCCGCGCAGGTGCTCGAGCCGGACGACCCCGGGGTGCTGGCGGTGCTGCGCGAGCACCCGCTCGGGCCGCTGCTGGAGCTGGTGAACGTGACGACCAGCTGGCGCCCGTTCCCCGGACGGCGGCTCAAGGAGCTCGGGCTCGACGGCGCTCCCGACGCGCTGACCGGCGACGTGGTCCACCCGCAGAGCGACGACAACGTGTGGCTGGCGCCGTTGCAGGTGCGCTGGGTGGTGCGGACGTGAGGCACGTGCCGCGCTGCTAGCGTCCGACGCGTGCCAGCCGGGGGACCAGATGCCGGTGCCGGCGTGCGCCGTGGGGCGGTCCCGGCGCTGTGGGCAGCCGGCTTCACGACGGCGTTCGGCGCCCACGGCATCGCCGCCGGCTTCGGCGCCCAGGCGCAGCACCTCGGCCTGTCCTTCGTCTCCCTCGGCGTGCTGCTGGCGCTGTACGACGTGGCCGAGGTGGTGCTCAAGCCCGTCTTCGGCACGTGGAGCGACCGGATCGGCGTGAAGCCGGTGATCGTCGGCGGCCTGGCGCTGTTCGCCGCCGCCTCGGCGCTCGGGTTCGTCTGGCACACCACCACCGGCCTCGCCGTCGCGCGGCTGCTGCAGGGCGCGGCGGCGTCGGCGTTCTCCCCGGCGTCCTCCGCCGGGGTCGCCCGCTTCGGTGGCTCCCGGTCGCTGGGACGCGCGTTCGGTTCCTACGGGTCGTGGAAGGGCCTCGGCTATGCGCTGGGACCCGTGCTCGGCGCCGGGCTGATCGCCGTGGGCGGGCTGCCGGCCCTCTTCCTGGCGCTGACCGCCCTGGCGGCGGCCGTGCTGGTGTGGGTGGCCGTCGCGCTGCCGGCCCTGCCGCCGACACCGCGCCCCCGCTCGACTCTCCGTGACCTGGTGCACCAGCTGACCCGGCCGGGCTTCGTCCAGCCCACCGCGGCCCTCGCCGTCACCACCGGCACCCTCGGCGTCGCGGTCGGGTTCCTCCCGCTGGTCGGCCGGGAGCTCGGCCTGTCGGCTGCCGCCGCGATGGTGGCCGTCACCGTGCTCGCCGTCGCCTCGTCGGTCAGCCAGCCGTGGGTCGGACGCCGGCACGACGCCGGTCGGCTCGGGGAGCGGACGGGCACGGTCGCCGGGCTGCTGACGATCGCCGGCGGCGTGCTGCTGCTGGCATGGGTGCGGCACCCGGTGGCGCTGTTCGCCTCGGCGGCGCTGGTCGGCATCGGCATCGGCCTGGTGACGCCGCTCGCGTTCGCGCGTCTCGCCGCGTCCGCACCCGAGGGGTCGCTGGGCCGCACGCTGGGCTCGGCGGAGGTGGGACGCGAGCTGGGGGACGCCGGCGGACCGTTGCTGGTGGGTGCCGTGGCGACGGCCGCGGGCCTGCCTGTGGCGCTCAGCACCCTCGCCGGGATCGTGGCGCTGCAGTCGCTCGTCACGGGCGGGCGGCGCCGGGGCTGACCCGCCGCACCGACCGGCGCCGAGGTGCGCCGCTGGACCGGCGGGCACCACGGATATCGCCCGCACAAACCCTGATCAGGGAGCCCTTCCCCGCACTAGCGTGGCGCCGTGTCCAACGACCACTCCGCTCCCGACGGCGAGCAGGTTCCCGCGTCCCCGTCCCCCTACACGCCGCCGACCGGTGGTCAGCCGGCCTACGGCCAGCCCCCGGCCTACGGCCAGCCCCCGGCCTACGGCGAGCAGCCTGCCTACGGCCAGCAGCCTGCCTACGGCCAGCCGGCCCAGACCTACGGTGAGCAGCCGGCCTACGGCCAGGCCCCGGCTTACGGGCAGCAGCCGGCGTACGGCCAGGCCCCGGCCTACGCCGACCCGCGCTTCAGCCAGCCGGCCTACGGTCAGGCGACTTACGCAGCGACGGCCTACGGTGCGGGCTACCCAGCCACGTCGTCGAAGTCCTTCGTGGTGACGTGGCTGCTCTCGGCCCTGCTCGGCAACCTCGGTGTCGACCGCTTCTACCTCGGCAAGATCGGCACGGGCATCCTGAAGTTGATCACGCTCGGCGGCGGCGGCCTCTGGACGCTGATCGACCTGCTCATCACCCTGACGGGTCACCAGAAGGATGCGCAGGGGCTGCCGCTCCAGGGCTACGAAGAGAACAAGAAGACCGCGTGGATCGTCACGGTCGTCCTCTGGGTCTTCGGTGTGGTCGTCTACGCCGCTGTCGTCGTCCCAGCCATCACCAACGCGATCAACAACCTCCCCGCGAGGGGCTGAGCGCTCCTTCGTTCGACCTCCGCTGTACGCACCGCCTGCGCCCCGGCGTCCGGCCCACCTGCGGTCGGACGCCGGGGCGTCGCACGTCGCCACCTAGGATCGTCGCCATGGCCCGCATCCTCTCGGCCGTCGCGTGGCCCTACGCGAACGGCCCCCGCCACATCGGACATGTCGCCGGGTTCGGCGTCCCGTCGGACGTCTACAGCCGCTACATGCGCATGGCGGGCCACGACGTGCTGATGGTTTCGGGCACGGACGAGCACGGGACGCCGATCCTGGTCCAGGCGGAGCAGGAGGGCGTCACGCCGCAGGCCCTCGCGGACCGCTACAACCGCGTGATCGTCGAGGACCTGACGGCGCTCGGCCTGACGTACGACCTGTTCACCCGCACCACCACCCGCAACCACTACGCGGTGGTGCAGGAGATGTTCCGCACGGTGCACCGCAACGGCTACATGGTGGAGCGCACCACGCTCGGCGCCGTGTCCCCGAGCACGGGCCGCACGCTGCCGGACCGCTACATCGAGGGCACCTGCCCCATCTGCGGGTACGACGGCGCGCGCGGCGACCAGTGCGACAACTGCGGCAACCAGCTCGACGCGATCGACCTGATCAACCCGCACAGCCGCATCAACGGCGAGAAGCCCCAGTTCGTCGAGTCCAGCCACTTCTTCCTCGACCTGCCGGCGTTCGTCGACGCGCTGGGGGACTGGCTGCGCACCCGCACCGAGTGGCGCCCCAACGTGCTGAAGTTCTCCCTCAACCTGCTCGACGACGTGCGGCCGCGCGCCATGACGCGCGACATCGACTGGGGCATCCCGGTCCCGCTGCCCGGGTGGGAGGACAACCCGAACAAGCGCCTGTACGTGTGGTTCGACGCGGTGATCGGGTACCTGTCCGCCTCGATCGAGTGGGCGCGCCGCACCGGCGACCCGGAGGCGTGGCGCGGCTGGTGGACCGACCCGGCCGCTCAGTCCGCCTACTTCATGGGCAAGGACAACATCACCTTCCACTCCCAGATCTGGCCGGCGGAGCTGCTCGGCTACGCCGGGAAGGGCTCACGGGGCGGGGCGCCGGGCGTGTACGGCGACCTGGAGCTGCCCACCGAGGTGGTGTCCAGCGAGTACCTCAACGTCGACGGGCAGCAGTTCTCCAGCTCCCGCGGCGTGGTGATCTACGTGCGCGACATGCTGTCCCGCTACCAGCCGGACGCGCTGCGGTACTACCTCTCGATCGCCGGTCCAGAGACGCAGGACGTCGACTTCACGTGGGCCGAGTTCAAGCGGCGCACCAACGACGAGCTGGTCGCGGGCTGGGGCAACCTGGTGAACCGCACGGCGAGCATGGTGAACAAGAGCTTCGGGGCGATCCCCACGCCGGGAGCCCTGCAGCCGGTCGACCAGGCGCTGCTCGCGCAGACCGGCGAGGCGTTCGGCCGCATCGGCGAGCTGATCGCCACGCACCGGCACCGCGCGGCGCTGGGCGAGACGATGCGGGTGGTCCAGGAGGCCAACCGGTACGTCTCCGAGACCGAGCCGTGGAAGCTGAAGACGGACCCGGAGCGGCTGGCCACGGTGCTGCACACCACCACGCAGGCGGTCACCGACCTGAACACGCTGCTCTCGCCGTTCCTGCCGTTCTCGGCGCAGGCGGTGCACGAGACGTTCGGCGGGATCGGCACTGTCGCCCCGCAGCCGCGGATCGACGAGGTTACCGACCTGGACGACGAGTCGCGGCGGTACCCGGTGATCACGGGCGACTACCGGCTGGGCGAGACGCTCGCGGCCTGGGAGTCCCGTCCGGTGGTGCCGGGCACTCCCGTCGGCAAGCCGACCCCGGTGTTCACCAAGCTCGACGACTCGATCGTCGAGGAGGAGATCGCCCGCGCCCAGCGCGGCGCCTGATGGGTCGCAACCGGAACCGGGACCACGGCTGGCCGCCGGTCCCGGAGGCGCTGGCCGTGCCGGTGGTGGACAACCACACGCACCTGGAGTCGGTGCTGCAGGTGCGTGCGGACGGGTGGGAACGGCCCGGCGAGCCGGCCGACGATCACGCCGGGCGGTCCGTCACGCCGCCGCCCGGCTCGTCACCCGTCGTGCCGGACCTCGCCGGCCACCTGGTGCGGGCCGCCGGCGTGGGTGTCACCCGCATGGTGCAGGTGGGCTGCGACCTGGACGCCGTCGGCTGGACCGACGAGGTGGTGGGCACGCATCCCCAGCTGCTCGGCGCGGTCGCGATTCACCCGAACGAGGCGGTGCTGCACGCCGGCGTCCGCGAGGTCGCACCGGACGGTCTCGACCCGGACCCGCAGGAGCGGCACGACGTGCCGCTCGACGAGGCCCTGGCGACCGTGGCGCGCGTCGCCCGCGACAACCCCCGGGTGCGGGCGGTCGGTGAGACGGGCCTCGACTTCTTCCGCGCCGGACCGACCGGCCGGGAGGTCCAGCTGCAGGCGTTCCGCGCCCACGTCGCGCTGGCCAAGGAGCTCGGCCTGGCCCTGCAGATCCACGACCGGGACGCGCACGACGTGGTGGTGGACGTCCTGCTGCGGGACGGTGCGCCGGAACGCACCGTCTTCCACTGCTTCTCGGGCGATGCCGCGCTGGCCCGGCTCGCCGTGGAGCACGGCTGGTACTGCTCCTTCGCCGGACCGGTCTCGTTCCCCGCCAACGAGGAGCTGCGGGCCGCGGCACGTGAGGTGCCGACCAGCCTGATGCTGGTCGAGACGGATGCGCCGTACCTGACGGTGCAGCCGCACCGCGGGCGCCCGAACGCGCCGTACCTGCTGCCGGGCACCGTCCGTGCGCTGGCCACAGCCACAGGCAGGGACCTCGGTCCGTTGTGCGCGGGACTCACTGCCACCGCGGAGGCCGTCTACGGCCCCTGGTGACGCACGCGGGGTTTCGAATCACGTCACGGATCGGTTACGGTCGGACGCGTGTCCGGCTCGGTCGGCGCTCCAGGTGGGCGTCGCGGGTGCCGATGACATCCAGACGAAACCGAGCCAGGGCGCGGTGCTGCGGCACCGCGCTCGCCCGGTCCGCCCGACGTAAGGACACCGTGTGAGTCACCTCGGCGAGGACCGCGCGTCGACGCGCGGGGCCGCCGGACGACTGGCGCGTCTCGCGGCGCAGGGCCTGGTCCTCGCGCTCGTCGCCGGTGCGACCTCCGCCTTCGCCGTGCTGAACAAGCAGGTGACGGTCGACGTGGACGGGACCGTGACGCAGGTTCAGGCGTTCGGCCGGACCGTGGGCGACATCCTCGGTGCGCAGCGCGTGACCGTCGGCGACAAGGACCTGGTGGCACCGGCGCTGGACGAGCCGGTGCCGCAGGGTGCGCAGATCGTGGTGCGGCACGGACGCCAGGTCGACCTCGAGATCGACGGGCAGCGGCAGCAGGTGTGGACCACGGCGCTCACGGTCGGCGAGGCGGTGGACGAGATGGGCCTGCGCGAGGGCGTGCGGCTGTCCGCGTCCCGGTCCTCGACCCTCGGCCGCGAGCCGCTGCGGGTGTCCACCCAGAAGACCATCCACCTGGCGGTCGACGGTCAGGTGATCGACGGAGTCACCACCGCCGGCACCGTGCGCGACGCGCTCCGGGACATCGGCCTGGTGCTCAACGAGGGCGACCAGCTGTCGGTCCCGCTGGACGCGGCGGCCGTGGACGGGCTCGTGGTGATGGTGAACCGCGCCGCGAGCGCCGGCCAGAGCGTCGTCGAGGCGGTGCCGTTCGACGAGCGGGACGTCGACGACCCCACGCTGGTGACCGGCACCCGCAAGGTGCAGACCGCCGGACGTGCCGGGGTGCGCACCACGACGTACCAGGTGGACGTCGTCGGCGGCGTCGTCGTCTCCCGCACGCCGCTCGCCTCCGTCGTCACGACCCCGCCGGTGACCCAGGTGGTCCGGGTCGGCACGCGGCAGCTGCCCGACCCGGCGTCGATCGCCGTCGACCCCGGGAGCGCGCAGGCCATCGGCAAGGAGCTCGCCGCGGCCCGCGGCTGGGGCGACGACCAGTTCGCCTGCCTGCTGCCGTTGTGGAACCGCGAGAGCGGCTGGAACGTGTCGGCCCAGAACGGCGGGTCGGGCGCCTACGGCATCCCGCAGGCCCTGCCGGGCTCGAAGATGGCGTCGGCCGGGGCAGACTGGCAGACCAACCCGGCGACCCAGATCACCTGGGGCCTGGGGTACATCGCCGCGCGGTACGGCACCCCCTGCGCCGCCTACTCGCACAGCCTGTCGACCGGCTGGTACTGAGTCGCGGCACCGGGGCGGACCTCGACCGGACGGTCCCACCGGCCCGCGATGAGCCTCTTGGGCGCGCGTCCAAGAACGTGACCTGAGGCACATCCGACCCTGCAGGGCTTGGCAGATCCGTCACGCTTCGGTTACGGTCACGTGTCGCGCTTGCGAGACAGAACCCGATGTGCTGGGTCTCGCGGCGCGATCGGAGGCTCCTGACGGGGCCGCCGTGACGGCCGGATCGGAGTCCGGGACCGACACAGGGCCCCGCGGGGCCCGCAGCAGTGCCCCGCCGCGAGGCGAGCCTGCCTGCACGTCGTCGGGCGCCCTCGAGGGCGCATCCCGCTCCCGTGCCCGGGCACCTCGACGTCTGGAGCGACGTGCAGTTCTCGACCCTCACCCCCGGTCCGTCCGCGGACTCCCCGCTGGCCGCAGCCCACGCAGCAGACCCGAAGGACCGGAGGTGGTGGCGTCGTGCGCGTACCGTCCCGGTGGTCGCCGCGACCGTCGGTCTCGTGGTCCTCGGCGGAGGTGGCACGGCCTACGCCTCGGCGCACAAGTCCGTGACCCTCGACGTCGACGGCAACGTCCAGAAGGTGTCGACGTTCGCGGGATCGGTGCAGGGTCTCCTCGCCGCGCGTCACATCACGGTCGGTGACCGGGACCTCGTGTCCGCGACCGGTGCGCTCGGCGACGGCCAGCAGGTGGTCGTCCGGCACGCCCACCAGGTCACCGTCTCGGAGAACGGCACGCAGAAGACGGTGTGGACCACCGCGCTGACGGCCGACGAGGCGCTGGCGGACCTCAGTGCGCGCGGTGCCGCGATCAGCCTGGTGGCGTCGCGCTCGCAGGAGGGCGGCCGTCCCGAGCTGCCGCTGGACCTGACGCTGCACGGCCCCGTGGACGTGGTGGTGGACGGTGCGACCAAGCCGGTGCAGGACGCGACGATCGCCGTCGGCGACGCCCTCACGCAGCTCGGCGTCACGCTGAACCCCCTCGACACGGTGGAGGTCAAGCGGACCGACGCCGGTCGCGTGCAGGTGGTGGTGCACCGGGTGGTGGTCCAGGACGTGACCACGACGAGCGAGGAGCCGTTCACCTCGAGCACGGTGAACGACCCGGCGCAGTACACCGGCAAGCGGACCGTCACCACGGCCGGCGTGGTCGGCGTGCGGACGATCGTCGACCGCGTGACCACGGTCGACGGGGTCGAGACCGCGCGGGACCACGTCTCCAACGACGTGACCACCGCGCCGGTGAACGAGGTCGTGGCGGTCGG
This sequence comes from Cellulomonas sp. 14-74-6, assembly GCA_002279095.1. GTDB lineage: Bacteria > Actinomycetota > Actinomycetes > Actinomycetales > Cellulomonadaceae > Cellulomonas. Next base: position 10,060 of record NCKG01000005.1, on the reverse strand, counting down.
CACCAAGGCCAAGCCCGTGGCGGCCCCGAAGCCGGCGGCTCCTGCCGCGCCCGCATCGGCACCCGCCGCGGCCAGCGCCACGTCGGGCTCGCTGAACTGGGCCGCGCTCGCGCAGTGCGAGTCGGGCGGTCGCGTCGGCGCCGTGTCGTCGAACGGCATGTACTACGGCCTGTACCAGTTCTCGGTGGCGACGTGGCAGGCGATGGGCGGCTCCGGCCTCCCGTCCCAGGCGTCCGCGGCCGAGCAGACGGCGCGCGCCCAGGCGCTGTACGACCGGTCCGGTGCCGGCCAGTGGCCCGTCTGCGGCAAGAACCTGTTCAGCTGACCGCTGACGACGACGCCCGGGGTGCCACCTGCGCCCCGGGCGTCGTCGTCCCTGCGGTCGGCGGCTGGTTAGGCTCGCAGCCGTGCACCCCGGCCCCCTGCTCGGACCAGCGGAGATCCGTGAGCTGGCGGACCAGGCCGGTGTGCGGCCCACCAAGACGCTGGGGCAGAACTTCGTCCTCGACGGCGGCACCGTCCGCAAGATCGTCCGCCAGGCCGACGTGGTCGCCGGTGAACGGGTGGTCGAGGTGGGTCCCGGCCTCGGCTCACTGACGCTCGGGCTGCTCGAGGCGGGTGCCGACGTGGTCGCCGTCGAGATCGACCCCGTCCTGGCGCGGCTGCTGCCGAGCACCGTCGCGCGGCACGTGCCCGGCCTGAGCCTCGTGGAGCCGGAGCCGGAGCCCGAGCCGGCCGCGGACCGGGACGCGCCCGTCACCGTCCTGCGCGACGCCGCCGGCCGCGACCGACTCACGGTGGTCACCGCGGACGCCCTGCGGGTGGAGCAGCTGCCGGGCCGGGCGCCGACCGCCCTGGTCGCCAACCTGCCCTACAACGTCTCGGTGCCCGTGCTGCTGACGTTCCTCGAGCGGTTCGACAGCCTGCAGCGGGCGCTGGTGATGGTGCAGGCCGAGGTGGCCGACAGGTTGGCTGCACCGCCGGGGAGCCGCACGTACGGCGTCCCGTCGGCCAAGGTCGCCTGGTACGCGACCGCCCGGCGCACCGCGACGGTCGGCCGCGCCGTGTTCTGGCCGGTGCCCAACGTCGACTCGGCACTGGTCCGTCTCGACCGCCGCAGCGCCCCGCCGGCCGCCGTCGACCGCGCGGCCGTGTTCACCGTGGTCGACGCCGCGTTCGCCCAGCGCCGCAAGATGCTGCGGTCCGCCCTGGCCGGCCTCGCGGGCTCGTCGTCCGCCGCCGAGGTGGTGCTGACGGCTGCCGGCGTGGCGCCGACCGCCCGCGGCGAGGACGTCGACGTCGCCGGCTTCTCCCGGATCGCCGCCCGGCTCGTCGAGGCAGCACCCGGCGGACCTGGCACAGTGGGCACGTGACCTTGACCCCCGTGGACCCGCTGCCCTCGCGGGAGGTCCGGGTCCGAGCGCCGGGGAAGGTCAACCTCTCGCTCCGCGTCGGACCACGGGACCAGACCGGCTACCACCCGCTCGTCTCGGTGTTCCAGGCGGTCTCCGTGTACGAGGAGGTCGTGGCCGTCCCGGCGGACGGCATCGTGATCACCGCGTCGGGGCTGCAGGCCGAGGCGGTGCCGACGGACGGCTCGAACCTCGCGGCGAAGGCGGCACGGCTGCTCGCCGAGCGGGTCGGCGTGACCGACGGGGTGCACCTGCACCTGGTCAAGGGCGTGCCGGTGGCGGGGGGCATGGCGGGCGGATCGGCCGACGCGGCCGCTGCGCTGATGGCGTGCGACGCCCTGTGGGGCACCGGCCTCAGCCGCGACGAGCTGCTGGACCTCGCGGCCCAGCTCGGGTCGGACGTGCCGTTCGTGCTGACCGGCCACACCGCCGTCGGCTCCGGTCGCGGCCACCTGCTCACGCCGGCGATGAGCCGGGGGGAGTTCCACTGGGCGTTCGCCGTCCGCGACTGCGGGCTGTCGACGCCGGAGGTGTTCGCGGCGTTCGACGAGCTGAACCGCGGCGTTCCGCATGCCGCCGACGCCGCGGCCGACGTACCGCTGATGCAGGCGCTGCGCGCCGGCGACCCGGCGGCGCTGGGTGCGGCGCTGCACAACGACCTGGAGCCGGCGGCGCTTGAGCTCGCGCCGGACCTGGCGGAGCCGCTCGCGGTGGCGCAGGACGCCGGGGCGCTGGGTGTCGTGGTGTCCGGCTCCGGCCCGACGGTGGCGGCCCTGGCTCGCAGCCGGCAGCACGCGCTGGTGATCGCGGCGGCGTTCACGGCCGCCGGGGTGGCCGACCGGGTGCTGACGGCGCTCGGGCCGGTGCCAGGCGCCCGGGTGGTCGGCTCGGAGTAGGCGGCTCGGAGTAGGCGGGTCCGAGCAGGCGGGGACGCCCCCGGACCGGTCGTCGAGCGGACTCGAAGGACCGGCGCCGGGGGTCGGCGCCGGTCCTTCGATGCCATGCGCCCGGTCAGACGCTCGCGGCCGCCACCGGTTGGGCCCCCGGGGCAGGGGCCTCCGCCGCCGGCTCGGCCCAGGCGCCACCCTCGAGCTCGCTGCCGGAGGAGAACGCGGCCTCGTCGAACGGGTCCCGACCGCTGAGCACCCGCTCGGCCTGCACCTTGTCGAACTCACCTGTCCAGCTGCCGACGACGACCGTCGCGACCGCGTTGCCGGCGAAGTTGGTCACCGCACGGGCCTCGCTCATGAACCGGTCGATGCCGACGATCATGCCGACGCCGTCGACGAGGTCGGGCCGGTAGGACTGCAGGCCGCCGGCGAGCGTGGCCAGGCCGGCGCCGGAGACGCCCGCGGCCCCCTTGGACGCGATGATCATGAACACCAGGAGCGAGATCTGCTCACCCAGGGCGAACGGCTTGTGCAGCGCCTCCGCGACGAACAGCGACGCCATCGTCAGGTAGATCGCCGTACCGTCCAGGTTGAAGGAGTAGCCGGTCGGCACCACGACGCCGACCACGGGGCGGGAGACGCCGAGGTGCTCCATCTTGCCGATCAGCCGCGGCAGCGCGCTCTCGGAGGACGACGTGGAGACGATGATGAGGAACTCCCGGCCGAGGTACCTCAGCAGCCGCAGGATCGAGACGCCGGCGACGACGCGCAGGATGGTGCCGAGCACGACGACCACGAACAGCGCACAGGTCACGTAGAAGCCGAGCATGACCTTGCCGAGGCTGAGCAGGGCGTTGACGCCGGTGGCGCCGACGACGGCGGCGATCGCGCCGAACGCACCGACCGGGGCGACCCACATGATCATCGCCAGCACCTTGAAGACGACCTTCTGGATGCTGCTGAAGGCGTGCAGCACCGGCACGCCCCGCACGCCCATCGACTGCACGGCGAAGCCGACCAGCAGCGCCACGACGAGCGTCTGCAGCACCTGGCCCTCGGTCAGCGCCGAGATCAGCGTCTTGGGGATCAGACCGAGCAGGAACTGGGTGGTGTTCTCACCCCCGGCTCCCGCCTGGGCCTGCCCTGCCTTGGCCACCGCCGGGGTCAGGTTCAGTCCGGCACCGGGCTTGACCAGGTTGCCCACGACGAGCCCGATCGCCAGGGCGAACGTCGACATCACCAGGAAGTAGCCGAGCGCGAGACCGCCGACCTTGCCGACGCTCGCGGCCTTCCGGACCGAGCCGATCCCCGTGACGATCGTGACGAAGATGATCGGGGTGATCATCATCTTGATCAGGCTGACGAAGCCGGTGCCGAGCGGCTGGAGCTTGACCGCGAACCCGTCCTTCCCGGGGAACGCGAAGCCGACCGCGATGCCGAGCGCCACCGCGACGATCACGGCGAGGTAGAGGACGTGCGTCCTGTCGCGGGGCCGGCGGGAGCCGGAGTCGGCCGGCGCGGTCGGGTCGGGGGACGGTCGCGACGCTGCGACTGAGCTGGTCATCATGAACCTCCAGGGCTGGGGTCTGGTGCCCCGAGGCTCGTACGGATGGTGATCTGCGTCACGATTGCGTTCATTGCGTCGACGGCTGGCGCGGCGCACGTGACGCACACTTTGCGCATGCGACGGCGCATGGACCCTCGACGGTGGAGCCTGGCGTGGCAGGTGTTCGCGCTGCAGCTGGTGGTCGTGGCGGTCGTGCTGCTCGCCGGAGGGGCGGCGGCCTACCTGCAGGCTCGGCAGAGCAGCCAGGACTCCACCCGCAGCCGCGTCCTCGCCGTCGCCCGGGCCGTCGCGGCATCCCCGGACGTGCGGGCCGCACTCACGACCTCCGACCCGTCGACGGTCCTGCAGCCGCTGGCCGAGCAGGTCCGCCGCGACACGGCGACGGACTTCGTCGTGGTGATGGGGACCGACCGGACCCGCTACTCGCACCCGAACCCGAGCCTGATCGGCCAGCCGTTCATCGGGCACATCGACGCCGCGCTCGCCGGCGGCGTCGTCCTGGAGACCTACACCGGAACGCTCGGACCCTCGGAACGTGCCGTCGTCCCGGTCCGATCCGACGCCGGCACCGTCGTCGGGCTCGTGTCGGTCGGCGTCAGCCGTGGCACGGTCTCGCGGGCCCTCGCGCAGCAGGTGCCCCGGCTGCTCGGCGCAGGTGCCGTGGCGCTGGGCCTGGCGGCGTTCGGCGCCGTGCTGGTGGCGCGCCGGCTCCGTCGTCAGACCCACGGCCTCGGGCCCGCCGAGCTCGGGCGGATGTACGAGTTCTACGACGCCGTGCTGCACGCGGTCCGAGAGGGTCTCGTGCTGCTCGACCCGCAGTGCCGCCTGGTCCTGGCCAACGACGAGGCGCGCCGGCTCCTGGACCTCGGCCCCGACTGGGAGGGCCGCCGCCCCGACGAGCTCGGGCTGCCCGCGCCGATGGCCGCGTCGCTGACCGGCGGCAGCACGGTCGAGGACGCGATCCAGCTGACCGCGAACCGGGTCCTCGTCGTCAACCGCGCGCCGGCACGCTGGAAGGGCCGTGAGCTCGGTGCCGTGGTCACGCTGCGCGACCACACCGATCTGCAGGCCCTGACCGGTGAGCTGAACTCGGCACGGGGGCTGGCGGAGGCGCTGCGCTCGCAGGCGCACGAGGCGGCGAACCGTCTGCACAGCGTGATCAGCCTGATCGAGCTGGGCCGCACCGACCAGGCGCTCGACTTCGCCACGGTGGAGCTCGCCGCGGCGCAGCGCCTGACCGACCTCGTCGTCGGTGCCGTCGACGAGCCCGTCCTGGCCGCCCTGCTGCTCGGCAAGGCGGCCGAGGCCAACGAGCGGGGGGTCGAGCTCGAGGTGGACGCCGCGACCTCCGTGCCGGAAGGCCTGCTGCCGGCCCGTGACGTGGTCACGGTGGTCGGCAACCTGCTGGACAACGCGATCGATGCGGCGGCCTCGACGCCCGGTCCGCGCCGGGTGCGGTTCAGCGGCTGGGTGGAGGACGCGCGGACCGAGGGGGCATCGAGAGCGTCGTCGTGCTGCAGGTGAGCGACACCGGTCCGGGGCTGAGCGACGAGACGGCGGCCCGCGCGTTCACCCGTGGCTGGTCCACCAAGACGGACCAGCGACCGGCGGGGCACGGACTGGGCCTGGCCCTCGTCGGCCAGACGGCCCGCCGGAACAACGGCACGGTCGAGGTCCGCGGCACCGGCGACGCACCGTACCCCGGTGCCGTGTTCACGGTCCGGCTGCCCGTCGCCGTCGAGGTGGCGCGATGACCGACATCGGCGTGCTGATCGTCGAGGACGAGCCCGTCGCGGCCGAGGCGCACCGGACCTACGTCGGACGCGTGCCCGGCTTCGTGGTCCGCGGCCTGGCGCACGACGGCGCGGCGGCGCTGCGCCTGCTGGCGTCCAGCGGCTCCGCGATCGACCTGGTGCTGCTCGACCTGCACCTGCCGCCGGGCCTCGACGGCCTCGACGTGGTGCGGGCGATGCGGAGCGCAGGGCACAGGGCGGACGTCATCGCCGTCACCTCGGCGCGCGACCTCGAGGTGGTGCGCGCGGCCGTCTCGCAGGGCGTGGTGCAGTACCTGCTGAAGCCCTTCACGTTCGCGGCGCTGCGGGACAAGCTCGAACGCTACGCGGCGTACCGCGGCCGGCTGGTCGGGGACGTCGCGAGCGGGCAGCACGAGGTCGACGGGATCATCGCCGCCCTGCGCGGGCACGACCCGTCGAGCCTGCCCAAGGGGATGAGCCGCGAGTCCCTCGACGCCGTGGTGGGGGTGCTGCGGTCGGCCGTCGAGGCGCGCTCGTCGGCCGAGGTCGCCGGACAGGTCGGCGCGTCCCGCGTCACCGCGCGGCGCTACCTCGAGCACCTGGCCGACGCGGGCCTCGTCGTCCGTCGTTCTCGGTACGGCAGTGCCGGGCGCCCCGAGGTCGAGTACCGCTGGGTGGGCGGCGCCTGATCGCCGCCCGGGCCGCATCGGCCGGATCGGCCCGGTCGGCCGGATCGGCCCGGTCGCGGCGCCCGGGTACCGTGGCGCCCCGTGGCTCATCTGCTCGGCGCCGACCGCGTCGCCCTCGCGCTCGGCACCCGACGGGTGCTCGACGGCATCTCGCTCGGCCTGGACGACGGCGCGCGGATCGGCGTCGTCGGGCCCAACGGCGCGGGCAAGTCCACCCTGCTGCGCGTGCTGGCGGGCACGCGGGCGCCCGACGAGGGCCGGGTGACCCGCGCCGGCGGCGTGCGCGTGGCGATGCTCGACCAGCGCGACGACCTGGAGCACGGCACGGTGCTCGCGGCGGTGCACGGCGGTGCCGACACGCACAGCTGGGCGTCGGACCCCCGGATCCGCTCGGTGCACGCCGGTCTGCTGTCCGACGTCTCGCTCGACGCGGACGTCGCCACCCTGTCCGGGGGCCAGCGTCGCCGGGTGGCGCTCGCGGCCCTCCTCGTGCGGGACGACGAGGTGCTGCTGCTCGACGAGCCCACCAACCACCTCGACGTCGAGGGGGTCGCCTGGCTGGCCGAGCACCTGGTGCAGCGGTTCGGCCGCGGCTCCGGCGCCCTCGTCGTCGTCACCCACGACCGCTGGTTCCTCGACGCCGTGACCACCCGCACCTGGGAGGTGCACGACGGCGTCGTCGACCCGTACGACGGTGGCTACGCCGCCTATGTGCTGGCGCGTGCCGAGCGCGCCCAGAACGCCGCGACCGTCGAGGCCAAGCGCGCCAACCTGCTCCGCAAGGAGCTGGCCTGGCTGCGCCGCGGTGCACCGGCCCGCACGTCCAAGCCCAAGTTCCGGCTCGACGCCGCCGCCGTCCTGATCGCCGACGAGCCGCCGCCGCGCGACCGCCTCGAGCTGGCCCGCACCGCCACCGCCCGCCTCGGCAAGGACGTGCTCGACGTCGAGGACGTCTCGCTCGCCTTCGGCGACCACGTGCTGCTCGACGACGTCACGTGGCGGATCGGACCGGGGGACCGGTACGGCGTGGTCGGCGTGAACGGTGCGGGCAAGACGACGCTGCTCGGCCTGCTGTCCGGCCGCGTCACCCCGGACTCGGGCCGCATCCGCCGGGGGAAGACCGTCCGCGCCGTCGAGCTGCGCCAGGACATCGAGGACCTCGACACGATCGGCCACCTCACGGCGGTGCAGGTGGTGGAGTCCGAGCGCCGTCAGATCGTCGTCGGCGGCAAGGAGCTCACCGCCGCCCAGCTGGTGGAGCGGCTCGGCTTCCCGCGGGACCGTGCCCGCACGCTGGTGCGCGACCTGTCCGGCGGCGAGCGCCGACGCCTGCAGCTGCTGCGCCTGCTGGTCGGTGAGCCCAACGTGCTGCTGCTCGACGAGCCGACCAACGACCTGGACACCGACACCCTGGCCGCGCTGGAGGACCTGCTGGACGGCTTCCCCGGCACGCTGGTCGTCGTCTCCCACGACCGCTACCTGCTGGAACGCGTGTGCGACCGACAGGTCGCCCTGCTCGGCGACGGCACCGTACGGGACCTGCCGGGTGGGGTGGAGGAGTACCTGCGCCTGCGCCGGGCGGCGATCGAGGCGGCCGAGGCCGGTGACGCGGTCTCCACGCCCGCGGCGTCAGCCGGGACGGACGACGAGCCCGCGCTCGCGGCCGCGCCGTCCCAGGCGGACATCCGGGCGGCCCGCAAGGAGATCGCCCGCATCGAACGACGGTTGTCGCGCATCGCGGTGCTGGAGGCGGAGCTCCACGAGAAGCTGGCGGTGCAGGCCACCGACCACCAGGCGGTGCTCGCGCTCGACGCCGAGCTGCGGGCGCTGGCGGACGAGAAGGAGGAGCTGGAGAACGCCTGGTTGGAGGCGTCCGAGACCGCCGGCTGACGACCCTCGCGGAACGCTAGCCTGAGCGTCCGCGGCTCAGCGCCCCCGGCTCGACGCGCCGGGCTCAGGACGCGTCGAACGGCGCCACCACCGTGCGCAGCAGCTCGGCGAGCCGGTCCCGGTCGGGCTCCGGCAGGTCGCCGAGCAGCTCCCGCTCCACCGCCAGCAGGTCGGCCATCGCGTCGTCCACCGTCCGCAGCCCGGCGGGCGTCAGCTGCACCAGCACCCCGCGGCGGTCGTCGGGCGAGGGCAGCCGCTCCACCAGGCCGTGCTCCGCCAGCCGGTCGATGCGGTTGGTCATGGTGCCGGAGGTGACCAACGTCTGGGTCAGCAGCGCGCCGGGGGAGAGCCGGAACGGCGCACCCTCCCGGCGGAGGGCGGAGAGCACGTCGAACGCCCACGTCTCCAGGCCGTGCCGGGCGAAAGCGCTGCGCCGGGCGAGGTCGAGGTGCCGCGCGAGCCGGCTGATCCGGGACAGGACCGTCAGGGGCGAGACGTCCAGGTCCGGACGCTCGCGTCGCCAGGCGGCGACGATGCGGTCCACCTCGTCGACCGCGGCTCCCGTCCCGCCCGCGCCGACCTCTGTGCGGGCGTGGTCGCGGGGACCGGCATCGGACACGCCCGCAGATTACTCGACGTCGAGAGAGTCTCGGCGGCTCCGCGCCGAGGGAACCGGCGGCGGCGTGCGCGAGAGCAGCGGCCGTCGCTCCAGCCCCTGCAGGCCGTTCCACGCGAGGTTGACCAGGTGGGCAGCCACCTCGGTGCGCTTGGGGCTCTTGGCGTCCAGCCACCACTGCCCGGTCAGGGCGACCATGCCGACCAGCATCTGCGCGTACATCGGTGCGGTGCGCGGGTCGAGGCCGGTCTGCTTGAACTGGTCGGCCAGCAGGTGCTCCACCTGCGTGGCGATGTCCCCGATCAGGCTCGAGAACGTGCCGGTCGCCTGCGCGACGGGGGAGTCCCGGACCAGGATGCGGAACCCGTCCTCGGACTGCTCGATGTACCCCAGCAAGGCAAGGGCGGTGCGCTCGACGAGCACGCGCGGGTGCCCGCCGCCCTCCAGCGCACCCGTGAGCGCCGCGAGCAGCGCCTGCATCTCCCGGTCGACGACGACGGCGTAGATGCCTTCCTTGCCGCCGAAGTGCTCGTACACCACCGGCTTGGAGACCTCGGCGCGCGCCGCGATCTCCTCGACGCTGGTGTTCTCGAAGCCCTTCTCGGCGAACAGGTGCCGCGACACGTCCAGCAGCTGCGCGCGCCGTTGCGTGCCCGTCATGCGCGAGCGCGCGGATCGTCTGCTGTCGGCGGCCATCGGGCCATTCTGCCGTCCGGCACCCGCGCGGGGGGCGGGCTTGCCGGGCGAACCACCCTCGGACGGCGCCCCGGTGGCCCGCCACCGGCTGGCAGACTTGCCCACCGACGACCGCGCCGGTCCGCCCTGGTGTAACGGCAGCACGCAGGCCTTTGGAGCCTTGCGGTCCAGGTTCGAATCCTGGGGGCGGAGCGCTGTGACCTGCGTAAACGTGATTTCGTGTCACATACGTGTCACAAGGACCTGCCGAGGGTGTCGTTCGTCACCTTCGGATCGACGTCCCCATGGGCCGTAGGACGTGGTCGACGTCGTCCCGTCGGAGGCGGATGGAGCGCCGTCCCAGGCGCATCGCGGGGAGGCTGCCGTCCGCGATGAGCATGCGAATGAACCGGGTCGTGACGCGCAGCCGGTCGGCGGCCTCGGCGACCGTCAGCAACTCGTGCTCGATGCTGATCGTCATGTCTCCTCCTCCATCGGAGCTGCGGAGCACGTGAGCTCGTGGGGTCATGGATGGCCACGAGGCGCCGGTCGGTCGCGCCGGCGGGC
>NCKG01000240.1:0-3218 GCA_002279095.1 Cellulomonas sp. 14-74-6 | reverse complement strand
GACCGAAGGTGCGGGTCGCCCGTAGGGCGGCACGCGCCGCAGGGCAGGGCAGAGCGCTTCCCGACCACGGGTAGAGCGGGTTCGGCGGCGCGCTGACCGCAGTCGTGCAGGTGGGGGTCGTCCTTCGGGCGGCCCCCACCTCGCACGTCCGGCCCCGGCCCGCCACGATGTCCCTATGACGGACGAGACCGACGAGAGGGAGCAGCTGGTGCCGACGGCGGGCGGATCGGGTGTCCCGGGCGACGTGGACGGCGACGGTCTGTCCGACGTGCCGGCGGTCGGCGGCGACGTCGAGGAGGACGACGCCCTGGTGGCGTTCTGGCAGGCGGCTCAGGCGCACCTGGGCCTCGGCCGGATGGATGTGGTGATGGGTCCGGGCGACCGGGACCTCGTCGCTCCGCCGGTGTGGTCGTTCGGGGACAGCCCGGAGCTCGCGGACGAGCTGCTCGAGCTGGTGCTGGCCGGCCGGAAGACCGCGACGGCCGGTGCCCTCAGCGACTACGAAGCGGCTGGGGAGGCGCTCCCTCAGGTCGGCGACGTCTCGATCGTCACCGACGGGTCGGGGACGCCCCGCGTCGTGCTGCGTGCCACGCAGGTGGACGTGGTGCCGTTCGACGAGGTGGGGGCGGAGCACGCCGCGCTCGAGGGGGAGGGGGACCGGTCGCTGGCGCAGTGGCGTCGGGACCACGAGGCGGTGTGGCGACGTAGGCTGCCCGCCGAGCCGTTCGACCCGCGGATGCCGATGGTGCTCGAGCGGTTCGAGGTGGTGTACCCGACGCTGGGTCCCACGCCCACGGAGTAGGGCATCGTGACCACTAAGTGAGACCACCATCCCGAAGGATGGGACGGCCCGCTAGCGTTGGCTCCATGTCCGACGCCGCACCGCAGGTGCCCGCCCTCGCCGACCCGACCGTGATCGACCTGGCCGTCGTGCCGGGGGACGGCATCGGCATCGAGGTGGTGGAGCAGGGTCTCCTCGCCCTCGAGGCGGCGCTCGCGGGTGGTGGCCCGGCGCTGCGCACCACCCAGTTCGACCTCGGCGCGCGCCGCTGGCACGCGACGGGGGAGACCCTGACGGACGACGACCTCGCCGCGATCCGCACCCACGACGCGATCCTGCTCGGCGCCGTCGGCGACCCGACGGTCCCGTCCGGCGTGCTCGAGCGCGGCCTGCTGCTGCGGCTCCGCTTCGCGCTGGACCACTACGTCAACCTCCGCCCCGGCCGCCTCTACCCGGGCGTACGGTCCCCGCTGGCCGACCCGGGCGAGGTCGACTTCGTCGTGGTCCGTGAGGGTACCGAGGGCCCCTACGTCGGCAACGGTGGTGCGCTGCGCGCCGGCACGCCGCACGAGGTCGCCACCGAGGTGAGCCTGAACACCGCCTTCGGCGTCGAGCGCGTGGTCCGCTACGCGTTCGAGGTCGCCTCCCGCCGGCCCCGCAAGAAGCTGACGCTGGTGCACAAGCACAACGTGCTGGTCCACGCCGGCCACCTGTGGCGCCGCACGGTCGACGCGGTGAACGCCGAGTTCCCCGACGTGACGGTCGACTACTCGCACGTCGACGCCGCCACGATCTACCTGGTCACCGACCCGTCCCGGTTCGACGTCGTGGTGACCGACAACCTGTTCGGCGACATCCTCACGGACCTCGCCGCCGCGATCACGGGCGGCATCGGCCTCGCCGCCTCGGGGAACGTCAACCCGGACCGCACGGCGCCGAGCATGTTCGAGCCCGTGCACGGCTCGGCGCCGGACATCGCCGGTCAGGGCAAGGCGGACCCGACCGCCACCGTCCTCTCGGTCGCGATGCTGCTCGACCACCTCGGCCTGCCGGACGCCGCTGCACGCGTCGAGCGCGCCGTCGCGGCCGATCTGGCGGACCGCGCCGGGGCCGCACGAGTACGGTCGACGGCCGAGGTGGGCCAGGACCTCGTCTCCCGCATCGTCGGCTGACCTACGGGTCGCGTCGCGACCCGTCCTGCCGCTCGGCCGTCGTCACCGGTACCGTCGTCCCGACCCTGGTGAAAGGCCCCGATATGAGCACGGACATGAGCACCACCACGCCGGACCTGTTCGAGATCCGTCCCAGCGCCCACCCGGTGACCGATGCCGACCGTGAGGCCGCGCTCGCGTCGCCTCGCTTCGGCACGGTGTTCACCGACCACATGGCGCGGATCAGCTGGTCCACGGCCGACGGCTGGCACGACCGCCGCGTCGAGCCGTACGGGCCGCTGCAGCTGGACCCGGCCACGGCGGTGCTGCACTACGCGCAGGAGATCTTCGAGGGCCTGAAGGCGTACCGGCACGCCGACGGCTCCGTGTGGACCTTCCGGCCGGAGGTGAACGCCGCCCGGTTCGCGCGCTCGGCACGCCGGCTGGCTCTGCCGGAGCTGTCGACGCAGGACTTCCTCGGCGCGATCGGGGCGCTCGTCGGCGTCGACCGGGCCTGGGTGCCGGCCGGCGAGGAGATGAGCCTGTACCTGCGGCCCTTCATGTACGCCTCGGAGTCCTTTCTCGGCGTGCGGCCCGCCGGCGCGGTCGAGTTCCTGGTCATCGCCTCGCCCGTCGGCCCGTACTTCGCCGGCGGTGTGAAGCCCGTGTCGATCTGGGTTGACCGCCAGTACCACCGCGCCGGCCCCGGCGGCACGGGTGCCGCCAAGTGCGGTGGCAACTACGCCGCCAGCCTGCTGCCGCAGCAGGAGGCCTACGCCAAGGGCTTCGAGCAGGTGTGCTTCCTCGACGCGACCACCGGCACGCAGCTGGAGGAGCTCGGCGGGATGAACGTGATGGTGGTGCACGCCGACGGGCACGTCAGCACGCCGCCGCTGTCGGGGTCGATCCTCGAGGGCGTCACCCGGTCCTCGATCATCCAGCTGCTCGCCGATGCGGGGCACCCGGTCAGCGAGGAGCCCGTGCTGCTGACCGACCTGCAGGCCGGCCTGACCGACGGGTCGGTGACCGAGGTGTTCGCGTGCGGCACCGCCGCCGTGATGACGCCGATCGGCCGGCTCGCCTCCGACGACTTCGACCTGGCGGTCGGCACCGGCGAGGCCGGTCCCGTCACCACCCTGGTGCGGCAGCAGCTGACCGACGTCCAGTACGGCCGCGTCGAGGACCGGTACGGCTGGCTGCACCGGATCGCCTGACCGCGCGGGGCGCCGGCCGGCGTGCCGTCGCGCCCGGCCCTCGTCGCTCACCCGATCGTCCCGACCGGCCGT
>NCKG01000239.1:0-3236 GCA_002279095.1 Cellulomonas sp. 14-74-6 | reverse complement strand
AGGTCGAGGCCCGTCCCGCCGGCAAGAAGGTCAAGCGGCTCTCGCTGCTGTCCGGCGGCGAGCGGTCGCTGACGGCCGTCGCCCTCCTGGTGGCGATCTTCAAGGCGCGACCGAGCCCGTTCTACGTGATGGACGAGGTGGAGGCGGCTCTCGACGACGCCAACCTCGGACGGCTGATCGAGGTGCTGCGCGAGCTGCAGGCCGACTCGCAGCTGCTGATCGTGACCCACCAGAAGCGGACGATGGAGATCGCCGACGCGCTGTACGGCGTGACGATGCGGGACGACGGCGTCACGACGGTGATCAGCCAGCGCCTCCGCGAGGACGTGCCGGCCTGAGGTGGCGGCCGGACCGGTCCACCGGTCCGGCCGGGGCACAGGGTGGGACGCGGCGGGTGTGAAGGTTGTGTGACCGGCGCGGTGGGATGCGCCACCATTGCCGGTCGAGGCCGCGCGGCCGACGGAGACTGGACCCATGGCCGCTGTGATCCTCGTCGTCGTCGCGCTCCTCGTCACCGTCGTCGTCCTGCTGGCATCCACGCCGGACGGGAGCGGTGACGGCGAGTCGCCGCTGCAGGCCTTCCGCCGCGGTCTGCGCGGGCGCCGCAACCCCGACGCCGAGCAGGTCGCCGCCGCACGGGCCGCGGCGGTCGAACCGGTGGACGTGTCGCTGGGCGAGATGCTCGCCGCCAACGTCGAGCGCGGCGAGGGCTACGTCTCGGTGGACGAGCTCGCGGAGCCGTTGCTGCACGCCCGTCAGGTGGCGGCGCGGGTGCTCCCGGGCCGTGACGCCGGCTCGTCCGACGACGACGCGTCGCGGGGAGTGCTCGCCGCGCGCTGAGGCGCCGGCTCGCCCCGGGCGCCCCCGCACCGACACACTGTGCCGGTGACTCACGAGCTTCTCACCTGGTTGCTGGCCGGCGGCGTCCCGCTCGCCCTGGTCGTCGCCGCCTCGACGGTGCTGGTGCGCCGTCGAGGCCGCGGCGAGGACACCACCACCCCGACGCGTCCGGTCCCGTCGGCGCCGCCCGCGCCGGCCGAGGAGCCGCAGGTCGAGGCCCCGCCGCGCCCCGGGGTGGAGGCGAGCGTGCCGGCGACTGTCGAGGAGGCCGTGGTCGCGCCACCGGTCGAGGTCCCGGCACCGGCGGCCGGCCGGCTGGTCCGGCTGCGCGACCGGCTGGCCAGGTCCGGCTCACCGTTCGGGGCGCGCCTGCTGGCGGTGCTGTCCCGCGACCGGCTGACCGAGGACGACTGGGACGAGCTGGAGGAGACGCTGCTCCTCGCCGACGTCGGAGCCGGCCCCACCACCGAGCTGATCGACGCGCTGCGCACGCGGGTGCGGGTGGAGGGCCTGGCCGATCCGGGTCAGGCCCGGGCGCTGCTGCGCGAGCAGCTGCTCACCATCGTCGACCCCAGCCTCGACCGCAGCCTGCGCACGGAGCGGGGAACCGGAGCGGACGGCGCACCGGTGCCCGCCGTGGTGCTCGTCGTGGGGGTGAACGGCACCGGCAAGACGACGACGGTCGGGAAGCTGGCCCGCGTCCTCGTCGCACAGGGCCGAACGGTGGTGCTCGGCGCCGCCGACACGTTCCGGGCGGCGGCCGCGGACCAGCTGGCGACGTGGGGCTCCCGCGTCGGGGTCCGCACGGTCCGCGCCGACCGGGAGGGCGGCGACCCCGCCGCCGTCGCGTTCGACGCGGTGCGCGAGGGCCGCACGGAGGGTGTCGACGTCGTGCTCGTGGACACCGCCGGCCGCCTGCAGAACAAGGCCGGCCTGATGGACGAGCTGGGCAAGATCACGCGGGTGATCCAGCGCGAGGCACCGCTGTCGGAGGTGCTGCTCGTGCTCGACGCCACGACGGGCCAGAACGGCCTGGTCCAGGCCCGGGTGTTCGCCGAGGTGGCGGGGGTGACGGGCATCGTGCTGACCAAGCTCGACGGCACCGCGAAGGGCGGCATCGTGGTGGCGGTGCAGCGCGAGCTCGGGGTGCCGGTCAAGCTCGTCGGCCTGGGGGAGGGGCCGGACGACCTCGCGCCCTTCGAGCCGGAGGCGTTCGTGGACGGCCTTCTCGGTGCATGAGACGAAGGGCTCGGGGACACACGATGTTTACGTGCCGGCCGCGCCCGTGACGCCGGCGTAACACTCGCGGCGTCGAGGGGAAACGCGGTTCCTCCACCGTTGGACCCGTGTCCAGCCACCCGGCTGGCGACGGGAGAAACGGGTACTCCGGATGCTGATGGCAGATTTTCAGCTGAACTCCGGCAATACCGCCTGGATGCTGACGTCGGCAGCGATCGTCCTCATGATGACGGTCCCTGCGCTGGCGTTCTTCTACGGCGGCATGGTCCGGGGCAGGTCCGTCCTCAACATGCTGATGATGAACTACGTCGCAGCGGGGATCGTGGGCTTCGTCTGGTTGCTGTGGGGATACTCGATGTCCTTCGGCACCGGCACGACGGGCATCAACCAGTTCTTCGGCAACCCGTTCCAGTTCTTCGGGCTGAACGGGCTCACCGACGCAGCGAGCCCGCTGGGTTCCAGCGGTGTGCCGTCCTTCGTGGTCGTGGCCTTCCAGGCCACGTTCGCCGTGATCACGCTCGCGCTCATCACGGGTGCGATCGCCGACCGCATGAAGTTCAGCGCCTGGATCGTCTTCTCCGTGATCTGGGCGACGATCGTCTACTTCCCGCTGGCCCACATGGTCTGGGCCGGCGGATTCCTCGGGGTGGGGGGTGCGGTCTCCCGTGTGCTGTCGACGCCGATCGACTTCGCCGGCGGGACCGTCGTGCACATCAATGCCGGTGCCGCCGCGCTGGCGCTCGCCATTCTGCTGGGCAAGCGCAAGGGCTGGCCGAAGGAGCCCATGCGGCCACACAACCTGCCGTTCGTGATGCTCGGCGCAGCGCTGCTGTGGGTCGGGTGGTTCGGGTTCAACGCCGGTTCGCAGGGAGCCGCGGACGCCGTCGCC
Organism: Cellulomonas sp. 14-74-6; assembly: GCA_002279095.1. GTDB lineage: Bacteria > Actinomycetota > Actinomycetes > Actinomycetales > Cellulomonadaceae > Cellulomonas. The sequence continues at coordinate 268 of NCKG01000239.1, read as the reverse complement.
GGGCGGGCCTGGCTCAACACCTTCGCCGCCGCCAGCGTTGCGATGCTCGCCTGGCTCGCGACCGAGAAGATCCGCGACGGGCACGCGACGTCGCTGGGTGCCGCCTCGGGCATCGTCGCGGGTCTCGTCGGCATCACTCCCGCGGCTGCAGCGGTGGACACCTGGGGTGCCATCGTGATCGGCGCGGTCGCCGGGACGCTCTGCGCCCTCGCCGTCGCGCTGAAGTACCGGTTCGGCCTGGACGACGCGCTCGACGTGGTCGGCGTGC
>NCKG01000238.1:0-3238 GCA_002279095.1 Cellulomonas sp. 14-74-6 | reverse complement strand
GAGATGCGGGTGCGGGTGCTGTCCTCGAAGAACAGGTTGATCACGGTGCGACCGCGCAGCGTCGGCAGCTTCTTGATCTGCCGGGACTGGGTCGCGGCCATCTGCGCCGCGGTGTCGAGGATCAGCACCGCCTCGTCCCGCGACAGGTCGGCGGCCGAGAGCAGGTGCCTCATCGGGTCACCTCGTTCGTGTCGTCGCGCACGACGCCCGCCGGGCCTCCGCCGCCGGGCGGTGCCTCGATCAGCACGGCGTCGCGGCCGTCCGTCTCGGCGAGCATGACCCGCACGCGCTCCCCCGCCGCCGTCGGCAGGTTCTTGCCCACGTAGTCGGCTCGGATCGGCAGCTCGCGGTGCCCGCGGTCGACCAGCACGGCCAGCTGGACCGCACGCGGCCGGCCGAGGTCGCTGATCGCGTCGAGCGCCGCCCGGATGGTGCGGCCGGAGTACAGCACGTCGTCCACCAGCACCACGACCTTGCCGTCGATGCCGCCCGCCGGCAGGTGCGTCGCGCCGATGGTGCGCGTGGGCTGGTGCGAGAGGTCGTCGCGGTACATCGTCACGTCCAGGCTGCCGCCGATGGCGTCGGCGTCCACGCCGGGCTCGACCTGGGCGAGACGGTCCACGAGCCGCTGCGCGAGCGGGAGCCCGCGTGTGGGGATGCCCAGGACGACCAGGTCGTCGGCTCCCCGGTTGCGCTCGAGGATCTCGTGCGCGATGCGGGTCAGCGCCCGCGTGATCTCGGCCGCGCCGAGCACCTCGGCACCGCCGGTCTGTGTCCCCGATAGGGATGCACGCATGCCAGAGCTCATCTGGCGACCCCCTTCCCCGCCTCTCTGGACGGGCCTTAAAGGATGTCTGTCGGTGCGAACCCTAACCTCTCCACGTCGGTGCGCCTGTCGGCGCGCTGAGGCGCGAGACGCCAGGGTCCCGTCGCTCAGGCGAGCAGCGTCGGCTTGAGGTCGACGATGCGGCCCAGCAGGCCGTTCACGAAGGCGGGCGACTCGTCCGTCGAGAGGTCCGAGGCGAGGCTGACCGCCTCGTCCACCGCGACGGCGTCGGGGACGTCGTCGTTGAAGAGGACCTCCCAGGTGCCGATCCGCAGCAGCTGGCGGTCCACGGCGGGCATCCGGTCGACCGTCCAGCCGTGGGAGTGCGTGGCCAGCACCTCGTCGATCCGCTCCAGGTGGGCCGCGACACCCTCGACGATCTCGACGGCGTACTCCGGGACCGCCGACTGCACGCCCGGGTGCGCGAGGCGCTCCGCGAGCAGCGTCAGTGGCGGGATGCCGCGTTGCTCGGCCTCGAAGAGGACGTCGAGCGCGCGCTTGCGAGCCTTGGTGCGGGCTGCCACCTCAGTCGTTCACGCGGCCGAGGTAGCTCCCGTCACGGGTGTCCACCTTCACCTTGGTGTTCGTCTCGAGGAAGAGCGGGACCTGGATCTCGTAGCCGGTCTCGAGCGTGGCGGGCTTGGTGCCGGCCGACGAGCGGTCGCCCTGCAGGCCCGGCTCGGTGTAGGTGATCTCGAGGACCACCGACGGGGGCAGCTCGACGTAGAGCGGGATGCCCTCGTTGGTCGCGACCAGCGCGTTCTGGTTCTCCAGCAGGAAGTGCGCCGCGTCGCCGACGGTCTCCTCGGGGACGTGCAGCTGGTCGTACGTGGAGGCGTCCATGAAGACGTAGTCCGAGCCGTCCTTGTACAGGTACTGCATGTCGCGCTTGTCGACGTTGGCCGTCTCCACCTTCAGGCCCGCGTTGAACGTGCGGTCGACCACCTTGCCGGACAGCACGTTCTTCAGCTTGGTGCGCACGAAGGCGCCGCCCTTGCCCGGCTTGACGTGCTGGAACTCCACCACGGTCCACAGCTGGCCTTCGATGCGCAGCACGAGGCCGTTCTTCAGGTCGTTGGTGGTCGCCACGGTGTCGCTTCCTGTCGAGAGAGGGTGCTGAGGGCGGCTGGTGCAGGCACGTCGCGTCCGTCACCGCGTCGGGAGGACCCGTGGGGGGACGTGGGGTGCGCCGCGGTCCGGGCCGCAGGCCGCCGACCATCGTACCGTGCGCCGTTCACCGCGCCAGCAGCCACCGCGCGAGCAGCCCGATCGACGCGGCCCAGAGCAGCGACGCGAACGTGCCGATGACGAACCGCTCCGAGGCGCCCGGGTTCTCCCGCAGCTCCGGGTAGCGGCCGAGGCCCTTGACGGCGACGACCACCGCGACCGCGGTGGGCTCACCGACGATCAGTGCGCCCGTGGTGGCGAGCCGCTCGAGCAGTCCCACCCAGGTGCCGCCGCGCAGCACGGCCTGCGCTCGGGCGCCGTCCGGGCCGTCGCTCTCGACGAGCTTGCCGCGCAGCAGGACTGCGCCGTCGGGCCCGCTGAGCGGCTCCCCCGCGTCGGACGAGCGGCTGGCCAGGTGCAGCACCAGACGGGTGACGGCCCAGCCGCCACCGGTCGACACGGCGAGCGCGAGGACGACGACGAGCGCGACGAGCGCGGGATGCATGCGACCTCCTGGCTGTGGCCGTCCGTCGGCCGTGGCGAGCTGTGCCCGACCCTGGCGGCCCGCACGGACGCGGTCAACCGTCCGCGCCGAGGGCCCCGTCCACCGCGTCTTGCAGACCGGCCGCGACGAGCAGCCGTGCCACTGCCGGCCGGGCCGCCCGCTCCTCGGCCCACTGCGCGGCGCGCAGTCGCTGGCTGACGGCTTGTTGGCTGATGCCGAGGCGCTGCGCTGCCTGCTGCTGAACGGGGCCGTCCGCACCGGTGCGCCGGAGCGCATCGCGTGCGGCGTCCACGGCAGCCCAGCCGGCGGGTGACCGGCGGGCCAGCACGCTGCCGAGCAGCGCCAGGACGGCCTCGGCGTCCCGCGCGGCCACCGGTCCGGCGCCGCGCACCGCCACGGGGACGGGCCGGCCCCGGTTCTTCGCGGCCTCCACCGCCTCGCGCGCGGCGATGAAGGCGGGCCCCGACGCCTCCCGCGTGCTCGCCGGCAACGGCTCCAGCACCGGACCTGCTCCGATCCCGACGCTCCAGCCGCCGAGGCGCAGCAGGTGGAGGGTGACCTCGACCACGGATGCCGGGTCGTCCAGGACCGCCTGGACCTCGTCGCCGACCGTGCGCTCGAAGGGCAGGAGCACGCCGCTCAGGTCCGGCAGGCGCGAGAGCAGGGCGGGGACCTGGTCGGTCGACCGGCGGCTCCCCTGCTGATCGGCCGTCACGACGAACACCCGACAAGGTTCTCAC
>NCKG01000237.1:0-3269 GCA_002279095.1 Cellulomonas sp. 14-74-6 | reverse complement strand
CGGTGACCTGCTCGGGCCCGATCGTCGAGCCGTGCTGCGGTGCGGCGGGCGGCCGCGCGGCGGCCGTGGGCCGCGGCGTCGCGGGTGGTGCCGGGTGCGGACCCTGGACCATCGGTGTCTCCTCGGGGTCGGACTGCTGGACTTCGGACTGCGGTGCTACAGGTCCCCGAACACGAAAAAACCCCTCGGCCCGGGGACGGGCTGGTCGAGGGGTGCGCGCGGACGAAGACCGGAGCGGGAGGTCGTCGCCGGCGCTCAGGTAAGTACTACGAGGAGGTTCGTCTGCACCCGCCGGACACTACGCCACGGGCCCACGCGCTGTCACGCGTAGGCCCGTTCGTCTCACATCGCGGTGCACGGTCTCGGATCGCGGGACGTCACGCGTGCAGCCTGCGGTAGACGCGCGCCTCCCACGGGCGCAGGGCCGTGTCGGGTCCGGGGGTCCGGCCGGGGTACGAGCCGATCAGCACCTCCGCGTCGGCGGGCCACGGGTCGTCGAGCGCCACCGGCTGGGGGTCCCCCGTGAAGTTGCCGAGCACCAGCAGCTCCTCGGCGCCGAGGCGGCGCGTGAACGCGTACACGTGCTCGTCGTCCGGCAGCACCATGGTGAAGTCGCCCAGCGCCACCACCGCGTGGTCGTGGCGCAGCGCGATCAGCCGGCGGTAGTGGGCGAACACGGAGTCCGGGTCGGCCCGGTCCTCCCGCGCGTTGATCGTCGTGTGGTTGACGTTGACCGGCAGCCACGGCTGGCCGGTGGTGAACCCCGCCTGCGGCGAGTCGTCCCACTGCATCGGGGTGCGGGCGTTGTCCCGGCTCATCGCCGCGAGCGCCGTGAGTAGCTGCTGGTCGGTCAGCGTCCCGGCGGCGCGCATCTCCTCGACGTACCGGAGCGACTCGATGTCCCGGTAGTGGTCGAACGTGTCCCAGTGGGCGTTCGTCATGCCCAGCTCCTCACCCTGGTACACGTACGGCGTGCCGCGGTGCAGGTGCAGGACGGTGGCGAACATCCGGGCGGACTCCCGGCGGTAGCGACCGTCGTCACCCCACCGCGAGACGATCCGCGGCTGGTCGTGGTTGTCCCAGTAGAGGGAGTTCCAGCCCCGCTCGGCCAGTCCCACCTGCCACCGGCCCAGCACCGCCTTCAGGTCGGTCAGCTTCAGCGGCCGCACGTCGAACTTGCCGCCCGGACCGTGGTCGAGGTCGACGTGCTCGAAGGTGAACACCATGTCGAGCTCGTGCCGCGCGGGGTCGGTGTAGCGCTCACCGTCGGCCACCGTCGCACCGGGGGTCTCCCCCACGGTGATCAGCTCGTCGGCCCGGCCGGCGAACACCTCGCGGTACATCTCCGCGAGGAACTCGTGCACCCGCGGACCGTTGGCCACCAGCGGACCGGCGTGGGCACCGTGCTGCGCCTCACCGTCCGGCAGCCGCGGGTCCTTGGAGATCAGGTTGATCACGTCCATCCGGAAGCCGTCGACCCCGCGGTCGAGCCACCAGCGCATCATCGAGTAGACGGCCGCGCGGACGTCCGGGTTCTCCCAGTTCAGGTCCGGCTGGCGGGTGGAGAACAGGTGCAGGAAGTACTCCCCTGTCGCCTCGTCGTACTGCCACGCCGGACCCGAGAAGAACGACCCCCAGTTGTTCGGCTCGGCACCGGCCGTGCCCGGCTCCATGCCGGCACGCGCCGGCCGCCACCAGTACCAGTCGCGCTTCGGGTCGTCCTTCGACGAGCGGGACGCGACGAACCAGGGGTGGGCGTCGGACGTGTGGTTGACGACGAGGTCCATCACCAGCCGGATGCCGTGGCCGTGCAGCGTGTCGATCAGCTCGTCCAGATCCGCCAACGTGCCGAACATCGGGTCGACGTCCTGGTAGTCGCTGATGTCGTAGCCGTTGTCGTCCTGCGGGCTGCGGTACACCGGCGAGAGCCAGACGACGTCCACGCCGAGGTCGACCAGGTGGTCGACGTGCTGCAAGATCCCGCGCAGGTCACCCATGCCGTCGCCGTCGGAGTCGGCGAAGGAGCGGGGATAGATCTGGTAGACGACGGCACGCGTCCACCACGGGGCGTCGGCGGGGGTGAAGGTCACCCGTCCATCAAACCGGACCGAGGGGGCTCCGCCAGCCGGGCCGCCGACCGCCGCGCTCCCGAGCGCCCGGCCACGGTCAGCCGAGCACCGCCCCGCGGGACGCCGAGCCGACCAGCCTCTGGTACTTGCCGAGCACCCCGGTGGTGAACCGCGGAGCGATCGGCGTCCAGCCGTCGCGCCGGGCGGCCAGCTCCTCCTCGTCCACCAGCAGGTCGAGGCGGGCGTTCGCGACGTCGAGGCGGATCCGGTCTCCGTCCTGGACGAACGCGATGGGGCCGCCGTCGACGGCCTCGGGCGCGATGTGGCCGACGCACAGACCCGTGGTGCCGCCGGAGAAGCGGCCGTCGGTGACCAGCAGCACGTCCTTGCCGAGACCGGCACCCTTGATCGCCCCGGTGATGGCGAGCATCTCCCGCATGCCCGGACCGCCCTTCGGGCCCTCGTAGCGGATCACCACCACGTCGCCGGCCCGGATGGTGCCGTCCTCGAGGGCGTCCAGCGCGGCGCGCTCGCGCTCGAACACCCGGGCGGTGCCCTCGAACACGTCCGAGTCGAAGCCGGCGGACTTCACCACGGCACCCTCGGGAACCAGGCTGCCGCCCAGGATGGTGATGCCGCCGGTGCGGTGGATCGGGTTGTCCAGCGCGCGCAGGATCACCCCGTCCGGGTCCGGCGGGTCGATGCCCGCCAGGTTCTCCGCGACCGTCCGGCCGGTGACGGTCAGGCAGTCGCCGTGCAGCAGGCCCGCGTCGAGCAGGGCCTTCATCACGACGGGCACGCCGCCGACCCGGTCGACGTCGTACATGACGTAGCGGCCGAACGGCTTGAGGTCGCCGAGGTGCGGCACCCGGGCTGCCACCCGCGAGAAGTCGTCGAGGGTCAGCTCCAGCTGCGCCTCGTGCGCGATCGCCAGCAGGTGCAGCACGGCGTTCGTGGAGCCGCCGAACGCCATGACCACCGCGATGGCGTTCTCGAACGCCTCCTTGGTCATGATCTGCCGCGCGGTGATGCCCTGCCGCAGCAGGTTGACGACGGCCTCGCCAGAGCGGTGCGCGTACGAGTCGCGGCGCCGGTCCGCCGACGGTGGCGCGGCCGAGCCGGGCAGCGACATGCCGAGCGCCTCGGCCACCGACGCCATGGTGTTGGCGGTGTACATGCCGCCGCAGGCGCCCTCACCGG
>NCKG01000236.1:0-3298 GCA_002279095.1 Cellulomonas sp. 14-74-6 | reverse complement strand
TTGCAGAAGCTGTCGCTCGGCAACCAGCAGCGCGTGCAGCTGGCCGCGGCGCTGCTGCACGCGCCGGACGTGCTGGTGCTCGACGAGCCGTTCTCGGGGCTGGACCCGGTGGCGGTCGACGTGATGAGCGGTGTGCTGCGGGAGCGCTCCCGGGCCGGGGTGCCGGTGCTGTTCTCCTCGCACCAGCTCGACCTGGTGGAGCGGTTGTGCGACAGCGTCGGGATCGTCAAGGACGGCGCGATGGTGGCCGTCGGCAGCATCGAGCGGCTGCGCGCCTACGAGCGCCCGCGGTGGCTGGTGGACGGGCCGCCCGGAGGCGGCGCGTGGGTGGACGGGGTGCCCGGCGTGCACGTGGTGCAGGCGGACGGGACCCGGACGGTCGTCGAGCTCGACTCGACCGCGGTCGGTGCGGAGCAGCCCCTGCTGCAGGCCGCGCTGGCGGCCGGTGCCGTGCGGGAGTTCGGACCCGTGCGGCCCTCGCTGGTGGAGCTGTACCGCGACGTGGTGAGCGTCCCGACGGAGGTGGCGGCATGAGCGGCACGGTGACGACCCCGGACCGGCTCGGCGCCGGTGCGACCATCCGCCTGGTGGCCGGCCGGGAGATCACCACCCGGCTGCGGTCGAAGTCGTTCCGCCTGATCACCGGGCTGCTGCTGCTGCTCGTCGTCGGCGGCGGCGTGGCCCTGCACCTGGCGACCGCCTCCCCCTCCACCAAGCAGATCGCCCTGGTGCCGGGCACCGCAGCCCTGGGCCCTGCGCTCGAGGCGGCCGGCACCGCGAGCGGCCAGCACCTGAGCGCGGTCCCCGTGCCGGACGACGCAGCGGCGCGCGCCAAGGTCCAGGACGGCACGGCGGCACTCGCCCTGACCGGGACGCCCGCGCAGTTCACCGTGGTGGTCAAGACGCGCCTGGACCCCTCCCTCACGGCGCTGCTGACCGAGGTGCGCCGGCAGGCCGCGCTCAGCGCGGCGATCACCCAGCTGGGCGGCGACCCGGCCGCGGTGGCGAAGCAGGTGGCGGGAGCCACCCTCGACGTGCAGGCCCTGCAGCCGACACCGGAGCGGGACGCCGCGCAGATCATCGCCGGGTCGCTCGCCGGGATCCTGCTGTTCATCGCGCTGCAGACGGGCGCCCAGCTGGTCGCGCAGGGCGTGGTGGAGGAGAAGTCGAGCCGCGTCGTCGAGCTGCTGCTCGCCGCGATCCGGCCGTGGCAGCTGATGGCCGGCAAGGTGATCGGCATCGGCGTGATCGGCCTGATCCAGGTGGTCGTCCTGGTCGCGGGTGCGGCGGGCACGGCGACGGCGACGGGCCTGGTGGACCCCGCCAAGATCGGCCTCGGCGCCACCGCGGCGTGGGCGCTGGTGTGGTTCGTCGTCGGGTTCGCCGGGTACGCGGTGGTGCTCGCGGCACTGGCCGCGCTGGTGTCCCGGCAGGAGGACGTCGGCTCGGTGACGGCACCCGTGGTGATGCTGATGGTGGTGCCCTACATGCTGGGCATCACGCTCGGCGTGCAGGACCCGACCAGCCCGGTCATCGTCTGGCTGAGCTTCGTCCCGTTCGCCTCGCCGATCGTCATGCCGATCCGGGTCGCCATGGGCACCGCACCGACCTGGGAGGTGCTGGTGTCGCTGGCGATCTCGACGGCCCTGATCCCCGTGCTGGTGTGGGGCGCCGGGCGCATCTACTCCAACGCGGTGGTGCGGATGGGCGCCCGCGTACGGCTGCGGGACGCCCTGCACTCGGTCTGACCCGCTGACCCGCTGACCCGCTGGTCCCGGGCCGGACGGCGGCCGCGCCCGGGACCCGTCAGGGGATCAGCAGGATGGAGACCGCACCCTCGCCGTAGCCGGCGATGTCCACCGTCAGGTCGAGGCGGGGCACGTAGGCCTTGACCCACCGCGCCAGGTCGTGCGGCAGCGGCTCACCCGGCTGGGCCACCCCGTCCAGGCGCAGGTGCGGTGCGTCTCCCGTGTTGAACAGCGACGCGATCACGTTGAGCACCTCGGCGGCGTTCTCGGCCAGGGTGTCCGACAGCTCGAGCGCGGCGACGTCGCCCTCCGAGACGCGGTTGGGCACCAGGCCGATCGCGGCACCGCAGCGGGCGGCGAACGCCAGGTCGAGCACCACCAGCGCGCGCAGGCGCAGCAGCCGGTCGACGTACGCGCCGACCATGGCACCGCCGGGCTCGGCCGGGTCGACGATCCGGCCGCCGGTCAGCACCTGGACGTCGCGGCCCAGCAGCCCCTCGACCAGCTCACGGACGTCCTGCGCGGACGGCAGCGGGGTGTCGCTCATGCCAGCACCGGCTCGATGACCTCGCGGAACGACTCCGGGGTGAACGGCTTGGCGATGAGGAACAGCGCGCCGGCCGCCTCCGCCTTCTCGCGCATCTCCGGCGAGCCCTCGGACGTGACGAACCCGAACGGCGTGCCGAACCCCTCCTGGCGCAGCCGCCGGAGCAGCTCGATCCCCGTCATCTCGGGCATGTTCCAGTCGGACAGCACCACGTCGGGCTCGTCCGCACGGATCTCCTCCAGCGCCTGCGCACCGTCCGCCGCCTCGCGGACCTCCCAGTCGTAACCGGCCTGGCGCAGCGTGCGGATGACGATCTGCCGCATCACGCGGCTGTCGTCGGCCACCAGCACCCTGATCATCGCTCCCCCTCTCGCACCGAACCCACCGGCTCGGCCACCTCCCACACGGTGACGACGAACGGGTGACCCCGCCACGCGAGCGGCACCCTCTGGACAGCGGCGGCCAGCTGCCCGTCCGGCAGCCGGTCCGCCACCTTGGGCAGCCCCAACGTGCCGTGCTCCGGCAGCAGGGCCTTGACGTTGCCGCCGACGACGTTGGCGAGCTCGCCGAGCGCGTCCACCACGTCCTCGCGGGGCACGGTCTCGTCCGCCTCCATCGACAGCAGCGCGCGGGCCAGCTCGTGGGCCGCCGGCGTGCTCGTCTCGAGCGACGCACGGCCGAGCCAGGGCCCGTGCACGTCCACCCAGGCGACCACCGCGTCGGACCCGGTGCCGGCGTCCGGCCACGGCACCAGGGACTCCGGCTCGCCGTCGATCATCGCGGCGAACACCTCCTGGGCGATCGCCTCGACCTCCTCGTGCGCGATCGGGCTCATGCCACACCTCCGGCGGCGACGGGCTCCGGCACCAGGCCGAGCAGCTCGAGCTTCTCCCGCAGCGCGTCCGCGGTGAACGGCTTGATCACGTACTCGTGGGCACCGGCGGCCAGCGCCCGGACGATCTGCGAGTGCTCGGACTCGGTGGTGACCATCACCAGCGTGACG
>NCKG01000235.1:0-3301 GCA_002279095.1 Cellulomonas sp. 14-74-6 | reverse complement strand
GGATGTCCGCCACCCGCTCGCCGTCGGGCCGCGTGCGGATGCCCTCGAGCTCGGCCTCGACCGACTCGGCCGGGTTCTCCGGCAGCTCCACCCAGTCGGCGTCCGCGGCGTACTCGGCGGCGGCGATGCCGGACCGCTTGCCGAAGACGTTGATGTCCAGCAGGGAGTTGGTGCCGAGCCGGTTGGAGCCGTGCACCGACACGCACGCGCACTCGCCAGCGGCGTACAGCCCGCGGATCACGTCGGTCTCGTTGCGCAGCACCTCGCCGTGGATGTTGGTCGGCACGCCGCCCATCAGGTAGTGGGCGGTCGGGTACACCGGGATGGGCTCGGTGTACGGCTCGACGCCGAGGTACGTCCGGGCGAACTCGGTGATGTCCGGCAGCTTGGCGTCGATGTGCGCGGGCTCGAGGTGGGTCAGGTCGAGCAGCACGTAGTCCTTGTTCGGCCCTGCACCACGTCCCTCGCGCACCTCGTTGGCCATCGACCGCGCGACGATGTCACGGGGTGCCAGGTCCTTGATCGTCGGTGCGTAGCGCTCCATGAAGCGCTCGCCCTCGCTGTTGCGCAGGATGGCGCCCTCACCGCGGGCCGCCTCGGACAGCAGGATGCCGAGCCCGGCCAGGCCCGTCGGGTGGAACTGGAAGAACTCCATGTCCTCCAGCGGGATGCCGCGCCGGTAGGCGAGGGCGATGCCGTCACCGGTCAGGGTGTGCGCGTTGGAGGTCGTCTTGAAGATCTTGCCGGCGCCGCCCGTGGCCAGGATGACGGACTTCGCCTGGAACACGTGGATCTCGCCGCTGGCCAGGTCGTACGCGACGACGCCTGAGGCGTGCACCTCCTCGCCCTCCGGCACGTGGCCCGCCGCGAGGTCGTGGTCCACCAGCAGGTCGAGCACGTAGAACTCGTTGTAGAACTCGACGTTCTGCTTCACGCAGTTCTGGTACAGCGTCTGCAGGATCATGTGGCCCGTGCGGTCCGCCGCGTAGCAGGCCCGGCGCACCGGTGCCTCGCCGTGCTTGCGGGTGTGGCCGCCGAAGCGGCGCTGGTCGATCCGACCTTCAGGCGTGCGGTTGAACGGCAGGCCCATCTTCTCCAGGTCGAGCACTGCGTCGATGGCCTCCTTGGCCATCACCTCGGCGGCGTCCTGGTCGACCAGGTAGTCACCGCCCTTGACGGTGTCGAAGGTGTGCCACTCCCAGTTGTCCTCCTCGACGTTGGCGAGCGCGGCGCACATGCCGCCCTGCGCCGCTCCCGTGTGGGAGCGCGTCGGGTACAGCTTGGAGATGACGGCGGTCCGGGCCCGGGTGGACGACTCCAGCGCCGCCCGCATGCCGGCGCCGCCGGCGCCGACGATCACCACGTCGTACTGATGGGTCTGCATGGTTGTCCTCGGGTCTCGGGCGCGGTCAGGCGCGGCAGAACGACGGCAGCAGGTCGGCGGGCGCGCCCGCCGGGCAGGGGTCGAAGGTGAAGATCACCAGGGTCCCGAGCACGACGACGACGGCGAACGCCAGGCCCAGCAGCGACTTCAGCACCAGCCGCGTGCCGCTGCGCTCGGCGTAGTCGTTGATCACCGTCCGCACGCCGTTGGTGCCGTGGATCATCGCGAGCCAGAGCATGAGCAGGTCCCAGACCTGCCACAGCGGCGAGGCCCACTTGCCGGCGACGAAGCCGAAGTCGATGGCCTTGACGCCCTGGCCCGCCCACAGGTTGACGAAGAGGTGGCCGAAGATCAGCACGAGCAGCAGCACCCCGGAGCCGCGCATGAAGATCCAGCCCCACAGCTCGGCGTTGCCGCGCGTGGTCCGCCGGTTGCCGCGCACGGTCGGGGCCTTCGGGTCCGCGATCGGACTCATCACTTGCCCCCTCCGAAGATGTGCATCAGCTGACGCGGCAGGAAGCCTGCCATGGTGAGCACCCACAGGCCGACGACGGCCCAGAGCATCACACGCTGGTACTTCGGGCCCTTGGCCCAGAAGTCGACCAGGATGATGCGCAGGCCGTTGAACGCGTGGAAGACGATCGCGGCGACCAGTCCCGCCTCGCCCAGGCCAGTCACGGGGTTCTTGTACGTGCCGATCACCGAGTTGTAGGCCTCGGGGGACACCCGCACCAGTGCGGTGTCCAGGACGTGCACGAGCAGGAAGAAGAAGATCGCGACGCCGGTGACGCGGTGCGCGACCCACGACCACATGCCTTCCCGCCCGCGGTAGAGCGTTCCGGCCGGCGCTGAGGGCGCTGTAGGCACTTGAGGGCCTTCCTGGCGAAGGTTCACAGGGGAGGACGTCGTCGTCCTGGGTTCACTGTACTGACCGAGCCGCGGAGCTCCGGACCGATGGTCCCGGCGTGGCCGTCCCGACGACCCCCGCCCGGAGCCGCCCGGGGCGTGCGCCGCTACCCTGGCCGCCATGCCTGCCGACCTCGCCACGACGCCCGTCCCCGGCTTCCACGCCGTCGTCCCGGCGGGGGGTGCCGGCACCCGGCTGTGGCCGCTTTCCCGTGCCGGCCACCCGAAGTTCCTGCTCGACCTGACCGGGACCGGACGCACCCTGCTGCAGGCGACGGTGGACCGGCTGACGCCGCTGACCGGCGCCGGCAACGTGCTCGTGGTGACCGGTGCACGCCACGCCGCGGCCGTGGGCGGTCAGCTGCCCGAGCTGCTGGCCGACGGCACCGAGCGGGTGCTGGCCGAACCGTCGCCGCGGGACTCGATGGCCGCGATCGGGCTGGCGGCCGCGGTGCTGGAGCACCGGCACGGTCCGGACGTGGTGCTCGGCTCGTTCGCCGCGGACCACGTGATCACCGGCGCCGAGGAGTTCGGCCGGGCGGTGCGTGAGGGCGTCGCTGCCGCGCGTGCCGGGTACGTCGCGACCATCGGCATCGCGGCCACCGAGCCGTCCACCGCGTTCGGCTACGTGCACGCCGGTGCGCCGTTGGGGGTGCCCGACGCGCCGAGCGCCCGGCACGTCGTGGGCTTCACCGAGAAGCCGGACGCGCAGACGGCTGCGGAGTACCTCGCCACGGGGGAGTACCGCTGGAACGCGGGGATGTTCATCGTCAAGGCGCAGGTGCTGCTCGACCACCTCGCCACGCAGCTGCCGGCGCTGGCGGACGGGGTCCGCGAGCTCGCGCGGGTGTGGGACACCCCGGAGCGGGACGCTGCGCTGGCGCGGGTCTGGCCGGGTCTGACCAAGATCGCGATCGACCACGCGATCGCCGAACCGGTCGCCGCCGCCGGCGGCGTCGCCGTGGTGCCGGGCGAGTTCGGCTGGGACGACATCGGCGACTTCGCCTCGCT
>NCKG01000234.1:0-3313 GCA_002279095.1 Cellulomonas sp. 14-74-6 | reverse complement strand
GCCGGGGTGCACCCGAACCACCTCGTGGTCGATGCCGGCGCGGTTCAGCACGCGCTGGCTCGCCCCGGTCATCGCCGCGGTCAGCCGGAACACGCGCACGATCGCGGTGCCCAGCACGTCGGCCTGGGGCGTGGTGCGGTGGCCGAGCATCGAGTCGGCGGCGCGGCGGCCCTGCCGGTTGGCCGGGCCCGCGAGCGGCACGGGGCCGACGGCGCCCGTCACGGCCTGGCGGACCTCGATCGCGTCACCGACGGCCCACACGTGCGGGTCCGACGTGCGGTGGTCGGCGTCCACCCGGATGGCACCGGTGGGGCCCAGGTCCAGGCCGGCGTCGCGCGCCAGCGAGCTCTCGGGGCGGACCCCGACGTTCACCAGCACCAGGTCGGCCGGCAGCTGCGACCCGTCGGAGAGGGTGACGACGACGGAGCCGTCGGGCTCGTCGGACACCCGCGTCGCGGACACACCGACGTGCAGCCGCACGCCGTGGTGCACCAGCTCGTCGGACACCAGCGTGGCCAGCTCGGCGTCCAGCGGGGGCAGCACGTGGTCCGCCAGCTCGACGACGTCGACGCTCAGCCCGCGCGTGACCAGGGCCTCGACGGCCTCCAGCCCGATGAAGCCCGCGCCGACGACGACCGCCCGCGCCTCACCCTCCGGGCGGGTGGCCAGGACGCGGTCCACGGTGCCGCGCAGCCGCTGCACGTCGTCGATGGTCCGCAGGGCGTGGACCGCGGCGTTGTCGAGCCCGTCGATCGGCGGCCGGACGGCCACGGCGCCGGGCGCCAGCAGCAGCGAGTCGTAGGGCAGGTCGTACTCGGACGCAGCGGTGCGGACGTGCACCGTGCGGGCGTCGCGGTCGACCGCCGTGACGGTGCTGCCGGTGCGAACGTCGAGCGCCAGCCCCTCGGCCAGCGACTGGGGCGTCTGCACCAGCAGGCTCTCCTCGCGGCCGATCTCACCGGCGAGGTGGTACGGCAGGCCGCAGTTGGCGAAGGAGACGTAGGCGCCGCGCTCGAGGACGACGATGCTGGCGCGCTCGTCGAGGCGGCGGGCACGCGCGGCGGCGCTCATACCGCCTGCGACGCCGCCGACGACCACGATGCGCGTGCTGGCCGACGGCGTGGACGATGAGGGACTCGCGCTGGGGATCACGGGAAGGAAGATACCCCCGGGGGTATTGGATCGCAACCTCGCGACCGTCGTAGCGTGGTCGTCGACGCGGCTGCCCGGGCCGCCGAACGCGCTGAGGACGGGGGACGCCGTGCACCGACGCCGTGCCGCGGGCGACGACCCGGTCCGTCGCGCGAGCCGCTACCGGAGCGAGCGCGTCGAGGCCGACGACGCAGCGACGGCAGAGGTCGTCGGTGGACGTCCCACGTGCCCGCGGCCGCGGCGGGGGAGACCGAGGGCTCCGCACGCACGGACGCCGCCGGTCCGCCGCGCGCCGCCGGACGGATGGAGCAGCGCGCCGGCTGGGTCGAAGTGCTGGTGGACCAGGCGATCGCCCGGGGCGAGTTCGACCACCTGCGGCTCGCCGGCAAGCCGCTGCCGAACCTGGCCCGGCACGACCCGGACTGGTGGCTGAAGGCCTGTGTCGAGCGCGAGCACGTGTCCGGCGTGCTTCCGGAGGCCCTCCAGCTGCGCGGCGGACCGCCGGTCGTCACGCCGTTGCGCGACGTCGAGGCCGAGGTCACCGCCTGGCGCGAGCGGCGCGGGCGCTAGACCAGCGCGGCGATCCGCTGCAGCGCGCCGACGACCACCGCGGCCGACCGGTCCGCCGCGTCGTCCACGTGCTGGTTGAACTCGTCGGCAGGGCCGCACAGGTCGGAGATGCCGCGCACCGAGACGAACGGCACGTCGTACAGGTGCGCGACGTGCGCGAGGGCCGCGGACTCCATGTCGGTCGACAGTGCGTGGGGGAAGGCGGTCCGCACGCGGTCGACGCCGGACGGGTCGATGAACGCGTCGCCGGACATCATGGTCCCCGCGAGCACGCGCTGGGCCTCGGGGTGCACGGCGAGCATCGCCTCGACCAGCTGGGCGTCCGCGTCGAACACGGCGGGCATGCCCGGCACCTGGCCCAGCTCGTACCCGAAGGCGCGCGCATCGGCGCCCGAGTAGACGTACGAGGTGCCGACGACGACGTCCCGCACGCGCACCTCGGCGCCGAGACCTCCGGCGCTGCCGGCGCTGATCAGGGTCCGGGGGGCGGTGCTGGTGACCGCGACCGCCGCGGCGGCCGCCGCGTTCACCAGGCCGATGCCGCACACCACCAGCAGCACGCCGTGCCCGCCGAGGGTGACCACCCGGTGCACGGCCCGGCCGACCTGCGTGGGCGCGCCGACGAAGTCGGCACGGGCCAGGAACGGCTCGGCCTCCTCCGCCATCGCCGTCACGACGACTGCGTCGACGGCGATCACGCGGTCACCTGGCTCCACACCGCACGCTGCGCAAGGAAGTCGCGGGCCGCCTGCTGAGCGCCCTCGAGGGTGTGGTGGGCGCCCCAGCCGCACTGCACCTCGTTGGCGGCCGGGACCTCGGTGGCCGCGAGCACGTCCTCCAGCGTGGCCTGCACCAGGGCCAGCACGTCGTCGTACTCCCAGTCGCCCGCCAGGATCAGGTAGAAGCCCGTCTGGCAGCCCATGGGGGAGAAGTCGACCACCTTGTCGGAGTGGTTCCGGCTCTTCTCGGCGAACAGGTGCTCGATCGAGTGGACGGTGTCCATCTCCAGGTGGGCGCGGTTCGGCTGGGTGAACCGGACGTCGTACTTGACCAGCACGTCGCCGTGCGGGAGCACCTTCCGGTCGGCCAGCCGCACGTAGGGGGCGCTGACGGTGCGGTGGTCGAGGTTGAAGGACTCGACGTTCATCCGGGGCTGGCTCGTCTCCACGCGACCAGTGTGCGGCAGCGGGCGCGACCGCCGCCGCAGCGGCCGCCATCCGGGCGTCCGACGCGCACGGTTCCCGGTGTGTTCATCGGCCGTTCACCACGTCGGCAGGCGGTCTCCGCCCGAGCGGGTGAGAGTTCGGTACGGGACGTTCGTCCCAATCCGACGTCCAAGGAGCAGCACGTGCACCGCATGCATCGGTTCACCGCCGTCGGGGCCGCGAGCCTCGCCGTCGCGGGCCTCGTGGTCGCCTCGGCCACGGCGTCGTCCGCGCACGACCAGCGGGACGACGCCCGTCGGGGCGCCACCGCCACGCCGATCAAGCACCTCGTGGTGATCTTCAACGAGAACGTCTCGTTCGACCACTACTTCGCCACGTACCCGAACGCCGCCAACACCGACGGCACCCGGTTCACCGCCGCGCAC
>NCKG01000004.1:0-18316 GCA_002279095.1 Cellulomonas sp. 14-74-6 | reverse complement strand
GCCGCGCGGGCCGCGTTCCAGCCGCAGGCGCCGTGCACGCCGCCGCCCGGATGCGCACCGGCGCTGGCCAGGTACAGGCCGGTGACCGGGGTCTCCGGCCGACCCAGCCCGGTGGTAGGCCGGAACACCAGCTGCTGGTGGATCGACGCGGTGCCGCCGTTGGTGGCGCCGTCCACCAGGTTGGCGTCGGCCGCCTCGATATCGGTCGGGCTCTGCACGTACCGGCCCACGATGCGCGACCGGAATCCGGGAGCGGACCGCTCGACGGCCGCCTCGACCCGCTGCACCTGCGCGTCGACCGCCCCGCCGTCCCACGTGCTGCCGTGCGGCACGTGGGTGTACGCCCATGCCGACTCGGTGCCGGCCGGGGAGCGGCTGGGGTCGGACGTGGTCATCTGTCCGAACAGCAGGAAGGGTCGCTCCGGGATCCGGTCCATCGACAGGTCGGCGGCCATCTGCACGAACCCGTGGTCGTCGACCCCGAGGTGCACCGTGCCGGCGCCGCGCGCCCCGTCGGCCGTCCACGGCACCGGCCCGTCCAGCGCCCAGTCCAGCTTGAACGTCGAGTGGTCCCACTGGAACGTCTGCATCCGGCGCCGCAGCGCCGCCGGCACGTCGCGCTGGTGCAGCAGCCGGCCGAACAGCGCGGGCGCCGAGACGTCCGCGAGCACCGCCCGCCGGACACCGACCTCGACCCCACCGGCGGTCCGCACCCCGACGGCCCGGCCGCCACGCACCTCGACGTGGGTCACCTCGGCGCCCGTCAGCACCTGGCCGCCGGCCGCCTCGAACCGCCGCCGCATCGCCTCGGCCAGCTCACCGGCACCGCCCTCCGGCACCGGGAAGCCGACGTCCTGACCGAGCATCGCCAGCAGCCACCCGTACAGCCCGCTGCCGGCGGCGTCCGGCGGGATGTCCGCGTGCAGCGCGTTGCCGGTCAGCAGCAACCCGCCGCCTTCGCCCCTGAACGTCTCCTGGCCGAGCCGGCGCACGGGCAGGGCGGCCAACCGCGCGATCTCGAGGGCACCGGCCGTCCGGGTGCGGGCCAGGATCCGGGCGAGCGCCCGCACCGGCGGGATCGGGGTGAACAGCGCATCCAGCAGCGGGTCCCGCAACCGGCGGTAGCCGTCGACCATCCGGCGCCACGCGTCACCGTCACCGGCCGCCCACTCCTCCAGCCCCGCGGCGGTGCGGTCGACGTCGTGGTGCAGCACCGCCGCACGCCCGTCGTCCAGCGCGTGCGCCAGCACCGCGGGCGCGTGCAGCCAGCGCAGTCCGTACCGCTCCAGGTCGAGCGCGCGGATCGCCGGCGAGGCCGCGGCGAGCGGGTAGAAGGCGCTGAACAGGTCGCTGCGGAAACCCGGCACGGTCACCTCGGCGCTGCGGACCGCCCCGCCGACCTCGGCGTTCGCCTCGAGCAGCAGCACGTCCCAGCCCGCGTCCGCCAGCGCGTTGGCCGCGACCAGGCCGTTGGGGCCGGCCCCGACGACGACGGCGTCCACGGTGCGGCGCATGGGGCTCCCCGGGGTCGACGATGTCCGTTCGAGCATCGCAGCGGCCGAGCGGCCCTGCCATCCGGGCCGGGTCGGTGGACCGCGAAGGGCTCAGGCGCCGCGGTGCCGGCTGCGCAGGTCGGCAGCGAGCTGCTGGGCCTGCAGGCTGATCAGCGCCCGGTAGTACTCGAACAGGAGCGCGACCCGCTCCGCGGGCACGTCGACGGCGCCGTCCCGTGCGGCCAGCCAGTTGTACTTGGCCGCATGGATCTCGTCGTCCGAGATGCGTAGCCGTGGGTCCACCGCCATCGAGAACTCGTCCCGCTGCTCCATGACGGGAGTCTTGCCGCGTGGGTCGGTGCGCGTGCCCGGACCGGAGTCTTCACCCCGTGTGACTGGCCGCCGTGCGGGTGAGTGACCGTCGCCGGTTCAGGTGACGTCGACCCCGGGTGCGCACCGCGGTGGCCAGGGGCGATGGAACTGCGGGCCCTGTCACGGCCCGTCGCGTGACTTCACCCCGGTGGAGAGTTGCAGCGCGCCGCATCGCAGGTGCGACGCCGCCGCCGACGTCGGGGAATCCGCGCCGACACCCGGCTGTTGAGCCGGGCAGGTGTCACAAGGAGGACGACGGGCCGATGACGGACATCGCGGTGCAGACGATCCGGTGGCAGGACCCCCGCGAGCTGACGGACGTCGGCGTGCTGCTGGCCAACGGCCGGCTCGCGCCTCGGCGGTTCGCGAGCAGGGCCGAGGCGCAGGCGTGGGCCCGGCCGGAGGCCGGCGAGCAGGTGGTGGAGCTCAACACGGTCTGCCAGTGCGATCTGTGACCGGCTGCGTCTGAGGGGCTGCGCCAGCCGCCAGCCGCGCCCGGCACCGCCGCCTAGGGTGGGCAGATGCTGACGCGTCGCCCGGTCGTCGCCGTGCGCGGGCTCGCGGTGCTGGGGGCCGTCGCGGTGGTGGCGGTGCTGGTCGCGATCTCGTTCAGCGGTGCCGCGGCGGCCACCGCGCTGGCGGATCCGGGTGCGGCGGTCCGCTGGGGGCTGCCGGTGGTGGACGTGCTGACCGACCTGGCGCTGGCGGTGACGCTCGGCGCGCTCGCCCTGGTGATCGGCATCGTGCCGCGGCGGGCGGCGGTGGAGGCGCATCCGGATCGCCGGTCGACCGCACCCGGTGGCACGTCGGCGGTCGGTGCCGCGTGGCCGGCCGGGACCACGGTGACCGCCGTGGCCGCCGGCGTGTGGACCGTGCTGGCCGTGGTGCGCGTCGTGCTGACCTACGCGCAGGTGTCCGGCAGCCCGGTGGACCTCGGCTCCTCGGGCGCGCAGCTGTGGCTGTTCGTCACGCAGGTGGACGTGGGACGGGCGTACGCCGGCATCGTGCTGGTGGCCGCGGCGGTCACCGCCCTGGCGCTGGCGGTCGGCACCCCGACCGGTGCCGGCTGGACCGGTGCGCTGGCGCTCGTGGCGCTGTGGATGCAGTCCGGCACCCGCCACGCGTCCGGCGCCGCCCACCACGAGGTGGCCACCGAGGCTGTGCTGCTGCACCTGCTCGGTGCCGCCGTCTGGATCGGGGCGCTCGCCGCCCTGGCCCTGCTCGCGCGCCGGCTCGGCACCGACCTGCCGGTGGCGGTGCGCCGCTACTCGGTCGTGGCCGGCTGGTGCCTGGCGGCCGTGGGCGTGTCCGGTCTGGTCAACGGCTTCATCCGGGTGGGCGGCTGGTCAGACCTGGGCACCCGGTACGGGCTGCTGCTGATCACCAAGGCGGTGCTGCTGGCCGCGCTCGGCGCGCTCGGGCTGGCGCACCGTCGCATGGTCATCCCGCAGCTGAGCACCGGTGCCGGTGGGGCCTTCGCCCGGCTGGTGCTCGTCGAGCTGGCGGTGATGGGGGCGGTCTCCGGGGTCGCGGTGGCGCTGTCCTCGTCCGCACCGCCCGTCCCCAACGCCCCCGTGTCGGACACGTCACCGGCGTTCCGCGTGATCGGCCACTCGCTGCCGCCGGAGCTGACCGGCGCCCGCTGGTTCACGGTGTGGAACTGGGACGTGGTGACGGCCGCGGCCGCGGCCGCCGGCCTGGTGGTGTACCTGCGCTGGGTGTGGCGGCTGCACCGCCGCGGCGACCGCTGGCCCGTAGGCCGGACCGCCGCCTGGGTCACCGCGATGGTCGTCTTCGTCTGGACGACGTCCGGGGGGCCCAACGCCTACGGCCACGTCCTGTTCAGCGCGCACATGGTGCAGCACATGGTCCTGGCGACGCTGGTGCCGGTGTTCCTGGCCCTGTCCGCGCCGGTGTCGCTGGCCCTGCGCGCCCTGCCGGCCCGGTCCACCCGGCTGGCCGGCGACACGTCCCGCGGCCCCCGCGAGTGGATCCTGGTGCTGGTGCACAGCCGGGTCGGCCGGTTCCTCGCCAACCCGGTGGTGGCGGCGGCCAACTTCGTCGCCTCGATGATCGTCTTCTACTACAGCGGCGTGTTCGAGTGGTCGCTGCGGACCACCGAGGGCCACCTGTTCATGGTGGTGCACTTCTCGCTGGTCGGGTACCTGTTCGCCAACGCGCTGATCGGCGTCGACCCCGGGCCGCAGCGTCCCGGCTACCCGCAGCGGCTGCTGCTGCTGTTCGCCACGATGGGGTTCCACGCCTTCTTCGGCATCTCGCTGATGAGCGGCGACGGGCTGCTGGTGGCCGACTGGTTCGGCCTGCTCGGCCGGCCGTGGGGACCGAGCGCGATCGCCGACCAGCAGGCCGGTGGTGGCATCGCGTGGGGCATCGGCGAGCTGCCCACGTTGGCCCTGGCGGTGGCCGTCGCGGTCGCCTGGGCCCGGGACGACGAGCGGCTCGCCCGGCGCCGGGACCGGCAGGTGGACCGGGCCGGCGACATCGAGATGGACGAGTACAACGCGATGCTGGCGCGGCTGGCGGGCCGCGACGCCGGTCAGCGGTCGGACGGTCGGCGCGACGAGCCGCACGACGCACGGCAGCACGACGCATCGCAGCACGACGCCTCGCAGGGGGAGACGGACCGATGACCTCGCAGACCGGCAGCCAGCTCGGTGACCTCGACGAGTACGTGGCGCTGCCCAGGCTGTCCGGCCTGCGCCTCTCGCCCGACGGCACCCGGCTGGTCACCACCGTCGCCACCCTGGACACCAAGGGCACCCGGTATGTCACCGCCCTCTGGGAGGTGGACCCGAGCGGCCGCAGGGCGGCCCGGCGCCTCACCCGCAGCGGTCGCGGCGAGTCGAGCGCGGCGTTCACGCCGGACGGCGACCTGCTGTTCACCTCGGCCCGCCCGGACCCGGACGGCGCCGGCGGCAAGGACGGGCCCGACGACGACGTCGCGGCGCTGTGGCTGCTCCCGCGCGACGGTGCCGAGGCCCGCGTGGTGGCCCACCGGCACTCCGGCCTGGGCGACGTGCACGTCGCGGCCGACGCCGGGGTGCTGCTGGTCGCGTCCGACGTGCTGCCCACGGCGCAGGACGCCGCCGACGACGAGAAGCTGCGCACCGAGCGCAAGGACGCCAAGGTGGCGGCGATCCTGCACGACTCGTACCCGGTCCGGTACTGGGACCACGACCTCGGCCCGCAGTCCCCGCACTGGTTCGTCGGACGCGTCACGCCCGGGCTGGTCGCACCCGCCGCCGGCGTCGCCGAGCCGCGCGTGGAGCTGACCGACGTCACGCCGGGCGCCCGGGCGGCGCTCGTCGAGCAGCACGGTGACGTGACGCCGGACGGCGGCACCGTGATCACCACGTGGGCGGTGCCGGGCCGCGCGGCGGAGGTGCGCACGCAGCTGGTGGCGATCGACGTCGCCTCCGGCCGGCGGCGGGTGCTGGTGGCCGACGAGGGCTTCGACGTGCTCGACCCGGTGGTGTCGCCGGACGGCCGGTGGGTGGCGTTCAACCGCGAGACGATCTCGACGCCGCAGCAGGCGCCGCGGGTGGACCTCGCCGTGGTGCCGGTGGCGGGTGGTCCGGTGCGGCCGCTCACGGCGGGCTGGGACCGCTGGCCGTCGGGTGCGGTGTGGCTGCCGGGCTCCGACGGGCTGCTGGTGGTGGCCGACGACGACGGCCGGGCGCCGGTGTTCCACGTCGACCTCGCGTCCGGGTCGGTGCGCCGCGTCACGTCCGACGCAGCCGCCTTCAGCGACCTGCAGGTGGCCCCCGACGGTGCGACGGCCTACGCGCTGCGCTCGTCGTACCCGGCCCCGCCGCACGCCGTCCGCATCGACCTGGCCCGGGCCGCCGCCACCGGCGCCCCGGTCGCGGCCGAACCGCTCCCCGGCGCGGCGCCGCTGCCCGAGCTGCCGGGCCGCCTCGAGGAGGTCCGGGTCACCGCCCCCGACGGCACCCCGCTGCGCGCCTGGCTGGCCCTGCCGCACACCGCCGGCCCGGACCGGCCGGCACCCCTGCTGCTGTGGATCCACGGCGGTCCGCTCGGCACGTGGAACGCCTGGTCGTGGCGCTGGAACCCGTGGCTGCTGGTCGCGCGGGGGTACGCGGTGGTGCTGCCCGACCCCGGACTGTCCACGGGGTACGGGCAGGAGTTCGTGCAGCGCGGGTGGGGTACCTGGGGTGCCGAGCCGTTCACCGACCTGATGACCGTCACCGACGCGGTGGTGGCGCGGGCGGACGTTGACGCGTCCCGGACGGCCGCCATGGGCGGCTCGTTCGGCGGGTACATGGCCAACTGGTTGGCCGGGCACACCGACCGGTTCCGGGCGATCGTCAGCCACGCGGGGCTGTGGGCGCTCGACCAGTTCGGCCCCACCACCGACGCCGCGTACTACTGGCAGCGCGAGATGACCCCGCAGATGACGGCCGACAACTCACCGCACGCGTCCGTCGGCGCGATCACCACCCCCATGCTGGTGATCCACGGCGACAAGGACTACCGCGTGCCGGTCGGCGAGGCGCTCCGCCTCTGGTACCAGCTGCTGTCGTCGTCGGCCCTCGCCGCGGACGACGACGGCCGCACGCCGCACCGGTTCCTCTACTTCCCGGACGAGAACCACTGGGTGCTGTCGCCACGCAACGCGACCGTCTGGTACGGCGCGGTGCTGGCGTTCCTCTCCGAGCACGTCCTGGGCGAACCGACCCCGTACCCCCGCCTGCTCGGCTGAGCTCTGCCACCGCCCCGCACAACCGCCTGCGCTCGGCGTGCGGGGCTTCCGACCTCGGGTGACACTGGCAGCGCCCGGGCCAGACCCGGACGAGGAGAAGGAGCGCACATGTACATCGGAGGCGGTATCACGCTGCTGGTGATCGGCGCGATCCTGTCGTTCGGCGTCCGGGACAACATCTCCGGCGTGAACCTCACGGTGATCGGCTACATCCTGATGGCGGCGGGCGTGCTGGCGATCATCCTGTCGATCATCTTCAACGCCCAGCGCACCAACACCACGCACCGCGAGGTGATCGAGCGGCACGACGACCGTCCGCTGCCGCCGGTCTGACGGACCCGTCCGACCACCCCGTCTGACCAGCGCATCTGGCGAGCGCTGGACCGGCTGCCGTCGATATGCCCCCGCTCGCGGCATATCGACGGTTCCGCCGAGCCGCCGGGGCGGGTGACATCGCTCGGACCTCACCCGGTGGCCCCTCGTGAGCGGTCTTCGGCACCCGCGATCATGGACACGTGGTCCACTGGCTCACCGCCGAGGACGCGCGCGAGCAGGGTCCGCCCGCCGCGCGTTCCGCCGGTGTGCCCGAGCTGGCGACCGCCGCGAAGCGGCTGGGCTACGCCGCGAGCCTGGACGAGGTCGGCACGGTCGCGACGCTGTGCGCCAAGGAGGTCCTCGCGGCCCAGCACGCCGCGCTGCTGCGCATCGAGCAGCAGACCTGCCGTGTGCTGGCCGTCGCGCCCGGCCCCCGCGACACCCGCGAGATCGACATGTCCCGCGCCGAGTTCCGGGCCGAGGACCGGCCGGCGCTGAACAGCCTGATCCGCGACCGTCTCCCGTGGGTGGCCGGCGCGTACGACGAGGACGGTACCCCGTTCCCGCCGGGTGACCCGCGTGCGGGCGACGAGGTGGAGGTGGAGACTCTGCTCGCGCTCGGCGCCGCAGCCGCGATGGCCGTCCCCGTCGAGGTGAACGGCACCGTGTGGGGCGAGGTGTACGTCACCCGCAACGCACCCGGTGAACGGTTCGGGCCCGCCGAGCTGGCGGCGGCGACCGTGCTGGCCGGCCTGGTCGGGGGTGCCGTGGCCCGGGTGGACCTCGAGGCGCAGGTGCGGCACCTGGTCGCCGACGACCCCCTGACCGGCCTCGTGAACCGTCGCATCGCCGATGCCGCCGCCGAGCACGCCCTGGCCTCCGGCGGCGAGACGTGCATCGTCATGTGCGACGTCGACGGTCTCAAGCGCGTCAACGACGAGTTGGGTCACGACGCCGGCGACGACCTGCTCCGGGCGGTGGCCGACGTGCTGCGCCGCATCTCCGAGGCCCTGCCCGGTGCGACCGCCGCGCGGATCGGTGGCGACGAGTTCTGCGTGATCACGTCCGGCCACCCGCTGGCGACGGTGCACGAGGTCACCGCCCGCACGGTCGACACGTTCCCGCTGCCGCACGCCGCGAGCCTGTCGTTCGGCATCTCCTCGACCGCGATCGCGGGCGCGGTGCCGGCCAGCCAGCTGTTCCGGCGCGCCGACCAGGCGCAGTACCGGGCCAAGCGGGCGCACGCCCGGCTGCGGGCGGCCGCCGGACCGGTGACCGCCGACCCTGCGGTGACGGCGGAGCGCCTGGTGGTGAGCGTGTCGGCGGCGCTCGCCGACGTGCGGGGTGGGCCGG
Organism: Cellulomonas sp. 14-74-6; assembly: GCA_002279095.1. Lineage (GTDB taxonomy): Bacteria > Actinomycetota > Actinomycetes > Actinomycetales > Cellulomonadaceae > Cellulomonas. Next base: position 10,039 of record NCKG01000004.1, on the reverse strand, counting down.
TGGCCCGGCTGTGCGCGCTGGCGGCCGCGGCGTCGGACACCCTCGGCGCCGGCGAGTGGGCCGTGCTGCGGCGGCGGGACGACGACGAGCAGGCCGACACGGTGGCCCGCGGTGGCGACGACGGCAGCAGGGGTGAGCACGTCCGCCTCGAGGCGGCGTACGGCACGTGGCTGATCGAGGTGTCCGCGTCGGCGACCGCCGCGATCGCCGAGCCGGTGCCGACCACGCTCGGGGCGCTGACGGCGCTCGCGGTGGTCGGCGCCGCCTGACCGTCCGGTCGGTCGGTCAGCCCAGCAGCGGCAGCGTCAGCACGTCGGGCGCACCGGCCTCGAGCCGCACCGGCACGCCCCAGTCCTGACTCGCCAGGTGGCACGCCGGGTACTCGATCGCGGGGTCGGCGTCGCACGACGCGGCCTGCGCGGTCACGTGCAGCACACCCTCCCCGACGGCCGGGTCGAGGGTGAGCACCCTGGTCAGCGGCACGTCGTCGCCCGCGCCGTCGAGCAGCAGCCCGGCGGGGGACGACGAGACGCGCAGCCGCGTCGAGGGGCCGTACCGGTCGTCCTGCTTCTGGCCGGGCGCCGGGGTGAAGACGACGTCCAGCCGCACCTGTCCCGGCGCGAGGACGGTCACGGGCCGCTGGGTGCGGTGCGCACCGTCGTCGACGCGCCGCCCGGCTCCCGCCCGCAGCGGCACGCGGACCAGCCGGTGGGCGGCGGACTCGACCACCAGCACCTGCGGTGCCGAGGCGTCGTCGGCCAGCACGACGAGCCCGCTCGGCTCGGCCAGCCCCGTGGCGACGGTGCTGACCTCCTCGGTGGCGGGGTCGTACCGCCGGATCGCGCCGTTGTACGTGTCGGCGACCAGCACGGTGCCGTCCGGCAGCGTGGCGACGCCGAGCGGGTGCTGCAGCCGGGCCTGTGCGGCAGGTCCGTCCACGTGACCGAAGTCGAACAGCCCCTCGCCGACCAGCGTCCGCACCGTGCCGCCGCGGACCTCGCCGCCTCCGGCCGCCGAGCCGGTGGGGTCGTCGCCCGCCTCGTCGTCCGCGGTCTCCACCACGCGCAGGGCCGAGGTCTCGGAGTCCGCGACCCAGAGCCGTCCGCCCTCGTCCACCGCCAGCCCGGACGGCTGCGCGAACCATGCCTCGCGGGCGGACCCGTCCAGCAGCCCCTCGGTCATCGTGCCGGCGGCGTGCCGCACGGTTCCGGCCACCGGGTCGAACGCCCACAGCGTGTGGTGCCCGGCCATCGCCACGGCGAACGCCTGCCACGGCTCGAACCACACGACGTCCCACGGCGACGACAGCCGCACCCCCGTCGCCGGCCCGTCGTACCCGACCCCGCGCCGGTCGACGTCCGCGTCACCGCCGAGCGCACCCTCCAGCACGTTGTCCGGCGCGCCGACCAGGAACTGCGTCCCGGTACCGGCCACCGTGGCCACCGTCCCGTCGGACAGCCGCACGCCGCGCAGCACGTGGTTCGCGGTATCGGCCACGAGCACGTCCCAGCCCACCGCCGCCCGCAGGTTCTCGGGCAGCAGGGCCAGCCCGTTCGGCTCGGCGAACCGCGCCTCGTCGGGACCGCCGTCCACCAGCCCCCGCGTGCCCACCCCGATGCGCCGCACCAGGGTCTCGCCGTCCGCCTCGAGCTCCGCGAGCCCGTGGTGCCCGGCGTCCGCCACCAGCAGGTGCCCGCCGGGAAGCACGATCGCCCGCGCCGGGAACCGCAGCGTCCCGGGCTCCGGCTCGGCGATCACCACCGGCCCGTCGCCGCGCCGCAACGTGCCCTTCGCCTCGTGCTCCGCCACCAGCTCGCCGACCAGCGCCTCGAGGTTGTGCGCATGCCCCTCGCCGGCCAGCTGCGCGACGACGTACCCCTCGGGGTCGATCACCACCAGCGTCGGCCAGGCGCGGGCCGTGTACGCCTGCCACGTCACCAGCTCGGGGTCGTCCAGCACCGGGTGGTGCACCTCGTACCGCTGCACGGCCGCCGCGAGGGCCACCGGGTCGGCCTCGTGCACGAACTTCGGCGAGTGCACCCCGACGACCACCAGCACGTCGGAGAACCGCGCCTCGAGGTCCCGCAGCTCGTCCAGGACGTGCAGGCAGTTGATGCAGCAGAACGTCCAGAAGTCGAGCACCACCACCTTCCCCCGCAGGTCGGCGAGGGTGACCGTCCGTCCTCCGGTGTTCAGCCACCCACGCCCGACGAGCTCCGACGCACGGACACGGGGCAGACGGGCGGTGCTGGTGCTCACGGCACAAGTCAACAGGACGCCACGACGTCCGCATCCCTGCCGAGGTGCCCGGCACGGTGCCCCGACCGCGCCCACCGGACCGGGTGCGCGCACGATCGCGAGACCGGGGCTCTCGTCGCGCTCGGACTCGCGCTCGTCTGCGTGCTGGTCGGGACGGTCATCAAGGGACGGGCGGATCGAGTGTCAGCCCTCCGGCTCATCGGCCGGCTGCTGTCACGCGCGGCTGCCGTCCGGGTCTGTGACGTGTGCCATAGGTGTGCCTACACTCGCCCAGCCGACGACGAGGTCGAGGAGGCGGTGTGGCCCGACGCGCAGCGGGTGCCGACCCGAGCCGGTCCTCGGCTGCGACCAGGTTCGAGTCCCCGACCGAGACGAGCCGGTCCACCGCGGCCGAGCCGACCTCGAGGCTGCGCGACGCGCACGAGCGGTTCGTCAGCACCGGCAGCGCACCGGCCCGGCTGGTCCGACGGGTCGTCGTCGACTCGTGGCGGCGCAGCGCCCGCATCGGCATCGACCCGGACCGGGTCAGCGCACCGGTGGACCTGTCCGACCCCGAGCTGGCGGCGGTCCGCCGGTCCCATCCGCTGGCGGCCGGCATCCCGACGGCCCGACGGCTGCTGCTGCAGCCGGACGCCGGCTGGGTCGCGGCGCTGACCGACCACACCGGCCGGCTGCTGTGGGTCGAGGGGGACCGGTCCGTGCGGCGGTCGATCGAGCAGATCGGGTTCGTCGAGGGCGGGGTGTGGCGGGAGGACACCGCCGGCACCAACGCGCCCGGCACCGCCCTGGCCACCGATGCCGAGGTGCAGGTGGTCGGTGCCGAGCACTGGGCGCGGTCGGTGCACCCGTGGAGCTGTGCGGCGGCGCCCGTGCACGCCCCCGACGGCCGGGTGGTGGGCGTGCTGGACGTGACCGGGGGACCGGCGGCGGGTACGCCGATGGCGATGTCCCTGGTCAGGGCGACGGCGGCGGTGCTGGAAGCCGGGCTCGCGATGCCGGCGGCGGACCCCCGGGCAGGCGTGCCCGGCGGCCGCCCGGTGGACGTGCACGAGCCTCGGCTGCAGGTGCTCGGCGCCCACGCCGGGGTGCTGCACCTGCCGGTCGACGCCGGCGGTGGCCGGGTGCGGCTGTCCCGCCGGCACACCGAGATCCTGCTGCTGCTCGCCGAGCACCCCACGGGCTTGTCCGGTGACGAGCTGGCCGTGCTGCTGTCCGACGACGAGCTGTCGGACGTCACCGTCCGGGCCGAGGTGTCCCGGCTGCGCCGGGCCGTCGGACCGCTGCTGTCCGAGTCGCGTCCGTACCGGCTGACCCGCGCCCTGCGCACCGACGCCGACATAGTGCGGGACGCGCTGGCGCTCGGCGACACCGCCGCCGCGCTCACCGCCTACGCCGGGCCGGTGCTGCCGCGGTCGGAGGCGCCGGGCGTCGACCGGGTGCGTGCCGACCTGTCCACCGACGTCCGGGCGGCGGTGCTCGCCTCGCGGCACGCCGAGCTGCTGTGCCGGTGGGTCGCGTCCGACGAGGGCGCCGACGACTGGGCCGCCTGGCGCGCACTGGCGGCGTGCACCCCGTCGGGGTCGGCGGCGCACCTGCGTGCCGTCGCGCGGCTGCACGCCGTCGAGCAGCGCCTCGGCTGACCTCGGCGCCTCGATCCGCAGGCCGGGACGTTCGTCCTCCTAGGTGCAACCTTCCTGCAACGATGCGCGACCTAACGTCCTGCCCTGTCGCGACGAGGAGGTCGCGCCCCGCGTCCCGCCGCCCCGCGACGGCCCGCGGCCCCTGTCACAGGAGGGTGGACGATGACCGTCTACGCAGCCCCCGGTCAGCCCGGCAGCCCCGCCCGCTACCGCGACCGGTACGACCACTGGATCGGCGGCGAGTGGGTGGCCCCCGCGTCCGGCCGGTACTTCGAGAACCCCACGCCGATCACCGGCCGCACGTTCACCGAGGTGGCGCGCGGCGATGCCGAGGACGTCGAGCGGGCGCTGGACGCCGCGCACGGTGCAGCCCGGTCCTGGGGCCGGACCACCGCCACCGAGCGGGCCCTGATCCTCAACAAGATCGCCGACCGCATGGAGCAGCACCTCGAGGAGATCGCCGTCGCCGAGTCGTGGGAGAACGGCAAGCCGGTGCGCGAGACGCTGGCTGCCGACATCCCCCTGGCCATCGACCACTTCCGGTACTTCGCCGGTGCGGTACGGGCCCAGGAGGGGTCCATCTCGGAGATCGACGCCGACACCATCGCGTACCACTTCCACGAGCCGCTCGGCGTGGTCGGGCAGATCATCCCGTGGAACTTCCCGCTGCTGATGGCGGTGTGGAAGCTCGCCCCGGCCCTGGCCGCCGGCAACACCGTGGTGCTCAAGCCGGCCGAGCAGACGCCGGCGTCGATCCTCTACCTGATGGAGCTGATCCACGACCTGCTGCCGGCGGGCGTGGTCAACGTGGTCAACGGGTTCGGTGTCGAGGCCGGCAAGCCGCTCGCCTCGAGCAACCGCATCCGCAAGATCGCCTTCACCGGCGAGACCACCACGGGCCGGCTGATCATGCAGTACGCCAGCCAGAACATCATCCCGGTCACCCTGGAGCTGGGCGGCAAGAGCCCGAACATCTTCTTCGAGGACGTCGCCCGTACCAAGGACGACTACTACGACAAGGCGCTCGAGGGCTTCACGATGTTCGCCCTCAACCAGGGCGAGGTGTGCACCTGCCCGTCCCGTGCGCTGATCCAGGAGTCGATCTACGACGACTTCCTCGCCGACGCCACCGCCCGCACCCAGGCCGTCAAGCAGGGCAACCCCCTGGACACCGAGACGATGATCGGCGCGCAGGCCTCCCACGACCAGCTGGAGAAGATCCTCAGCTACATCGAGATCGGCAAGGCCGAGGGCGCCACCGTCCGCACCGGCGGCGAGCGCGCGCACCTGGACGGCGACCTGGCCGGCGGCTACTACGTGCAGCCGACGATCTTCGAGGGCAAGAACTCGATGCGGATCTTCCAGGAGGAGATCTTCGGCCCGGTGGTGGCCGTGACCAGCTTCAAGGACTACTCGGACGCGATCCACATCGCCAACGACACCCTCTACGGCCTGGGCGCCGGCGTCTGGTCCCGCGAGCAGAACACCGCCTACCGGGCCGGCCGCGACATCGAGGCGGGTCGCGTGTGGACCAACTGCTACCACGCCTACCCGGCAGCGGCGGCGTTCGGTGGCTACAAGGGCTCGGGCGTCGGCCGCAAGAACCACAAGATGATGCTCGACCACTACCAGCAGACCAAGAACCTGCTGGTCAGCTACTCGGGCACCAAGCTCGGCTTCTTCTGATCGAGCCGGTTCACGCCGCGAGGGTGCCCGCCCGGGCCCGGCAGTCCGGGTGGGCACCCTCGCAGGTTCGACGAGGCGGCGACGGGCGTGACGGCGACGGACGTGACGACGACGGACGTGACGACGACGGGCGTGACGGCGACGGACGAGGAGATCCGATGACGACGACGGTGCAGCGGGTGGCCGCGACCGAGGCGGCCCTCGACGAGCTGCGGTCGCTGCGTGACCGCCACGGGCCGCTGATGATCCACCAGTCCGGCGGCTGCTGCGACGGCTCGTCGCCCATGTGCTACCCGGCCGGCGACCTGATCCTCGGCGACGCCGACGTGCACCTCGGCGACCTGCGGCTGGCCGGCACCGAACCGGGCCAGGGCGAGCCCGGGGGCGCTGCCGACGTGGTGCCCGTCTGGATGGGCAAGGCGCAGTACGCCTACTGGCAGCACACCCACCTGACGATCGACCTGGTCACCGGCCGCGGCGCCGGCTTCTCCCTCGAGGCCCCCGACGGCGTCCGCTTCATGATCCGCTCCCGCCTGCTGACCGACGCCGAGCTCACCACCCTCCGCGCCGCCGGCGTGCTGCTCGACCCCCCGGTCGGCCCCGCTTGACCCGGGGACTCGGCACCCACCCGACCGACGTGCGCGAGATGGGCACATCCCCGCGAGCTGGGCACATGCGCGTAGCCCATCCCGCGTCGAGGTGCCCCTCGCCGGCGAACCGCGGCGGGAGCAGCGGTGGGGTTACGTCCTGTGGCTGCAGACAGGTGGGAGGCCATCTGCGGCTGTACGCCTGATGTACGTACACCGGGCGTACACGCCAGGATGATTCGCTTGAGCTGGAGCGCAATGGGTTGACGTCCTGGAGGACAGTGTCACCGTGCCGCGCCGCATCACTCCCGACACCGACCCGAACGGTGCCCCGTGGACGTTCAGTCGCCGACCGGTGGTGATCGGCGTGCTGGTGGTCTTCGGGCTGACGGCTGCATCCCTCCAGGCGGGATGGCCGGACGGCGCCATCATCGGCGGCGCTCTTGCCCTGCTCGTCGGACTCAGCTGGGCGCACGACATCGCCAGGCAGCGCGCGCGGCACCCCACGATCGTCAGCCGACGGCCCTATGACGACGTGGTGGAGGTGCTTGGCGCGCAGAACCTGCGCGCGACGTTGAAGGGCGCCGGCCTGCTCAAGCCGCACACCGTGGGGCCCGGGATCACTCCGTCCTACAGCCTGGTGATCTCGGACGACGGCGTGGAGCTGTGGCGTCGCGGTGGCGAGCCGGTCCAGGTCGCGGACATCCCGTGGTCCCAGGTGGACGACGTCGGGCCCGCCCGGGCCGCGCTCAGCAGTGCAGGGCTACGGCTCACCGCGGGGATCCTGCTCACCACCGACTACATCGTCTGCGTCGTCCCGTTGCGTCGGGTCGGCGGCTTCATCCCCGGCTCCGTCGGGGCCGCCCAGCGGATGATCGTCGTCCTCCGCGCCCACCTGGACGCGTACGACCACGCACACGGCATCGATCGTGAGCACGGGCTCGACGACGACGAGGACCTCGACCAGGACGACGCAGCGCCGGCCCGCTGACCGTTGCACCGCCGAGGTGAGCACTTCGCACCCAGGTGAGCACAACGAAGTGCTCGTCTCGGTGCGAAGTGCTCATCTCGCGCGGGCGCGGTGGCTGTCCAGGAGGGCGCCGACCATCGGCACCAGGGCACGCGAGGCGTCCATCGTCAACGGCTGCCGCCAGAACGAGTGAACCTGGCCCATCGTCTCGAAGCCGACCACCTCGACCCCCGCCTCCGCGAGCGCCGCGACGTACGCCCGGCCCTGGGCGGCGAGCGCGTCGTGCTCGGCCGTGACGACGAGCGTCGGCGGCGTGGCGGAGAGGTCCGGTGCACGCAGCACGGACACGTCGGGGTTGTCGCCCAGCGCCCCGGGGGCGTAGTGCTCCCAGAACCAGTCCATGTCGGTGGCGCCGAGCGCGGCGGTGCCGGCGTCGGGCTCCAGCTGCCACCGCCGGTCGGTCGGCGGGTACATCAGCACCTGGAAGTCCAGAGCCGCAGGCTCGCGCACCGTCAGGCCGGCCAGCAGGTTCGCCCCCGAGGAGTCCCCGATGCCGGGCAGCCAGCTCGCGTCCACGTCGTGCTCCGCGGCGTGCACCCGCAGCCAGCGGACGGCCGTCTGCACGTCGTCCAGCGGCGCCGGGTACGGGTGCTCCGGAGCAAGGCGGTAGTCGACGGACAGCAGGGCCCAACCGGTGGCGTCGGCCAGGTAGCGGCAGAACGGGTCGTGCGTCTCCACGTCGTGGAACATCCAGCCGCCGCCGTGCACGTACAGCACGACGGGTGCGCCGCGTCGCGGTCGGTACAGCCGCACGGGGACCCGATCGGCATCCAGGTCGACGACGAGCTCGAGCGGCACCCGGTTCGGGTCCGCCAACGCGGCGGCCCGCGCCTCCGCTCGGTCCGTGGCCAGCGTCGCGAGGTCCGGCAGCTGGGCTGGGCCCAGCCGGTCGAGCAGCGCCAGCGCCTGCGGGTGCAACGTCATCCCGGGAGAGTACGTGGCGCCACGCCCCAGGGTCAGCGGCGGCGCAGCAGCCAGATGCGGGGGTGGTGGCCCTTGGCGTAGACGCGCAGCGGGTCGCCGATCGGGGTCCACAGGTCGGCGGCCGCCGCGACGGCGTGCTGCATCACCGTCACCTCGTGGGTGAGCACCGCGAGGCGGGCACCGCGCGCGGCCACGGCGTGCGCCGCCGCGAGCAGTCCCGCGTGGACGGCCGGCGCATCGGCATGGTTGCCGAGCAGGCCGCCCCACGGCGGGTCGGCCAGCACCACGTCGAAGCGCTCGTCGGGGAGCAGCGACCGCAGGGCGACTGGATCGGCGGCATCGCCCCTGGTCAGACGGGCAGCGCGGCCGAGGCCGGCCGCCTGCAGGTTCTCCCGGGCCCCGGTCAGCACGTCCGCATCCAGGTCGACGCCGACCGCCGTCGCCGCCGGACCCGCCAGCAGCCGCTCGATCAGCAACGTGCCCGACCCGCACATCAGGTTGAGCACCCGGTCCTCGGCCCGGACACCGGCCAGCCGGCTCATCGCCGCGGCGATGGTGGCGTTCGCGGCACCCGGCAGGTCCACCACCCGCCACCGCCGGGCGGACAGCGGCCGCGGTCCGATCCGCACCAGCACGTCCCAGCCCGGGTCCGCCTCGCCGTGCCGTCGGCCGCGGCGCACCTTCACCACCAGCTCGCCGTCGTCCGGCCGGTGCTGCAGCCCCGTCGCCTGGTGCAGCAGCTCGGCCAGCCGGCCGAACACCGCCGAGTCGGCCCCGGCGGCCTCGAAGCGGAAGGACGACGAGCCGGCCACGCGCAGCGACGCGTACACCGCGTCGACGATGCGGGCCAGGTGGTCGCCGCTGGTCAGCGACCGGGGCCTCGGCACGTCGAAGTGCAGGTGGATCCACGCGGCGACCGCCGTGCGCAGCTCGAGGACGTCCCGCAGCGGACCGGTGTGCCGCACGGTCAAGGCGTCGTCCCGGCCGGGGACCGCCACCGGCGGCTGGGCGACGACCAGCACCTCGGTCGCCTCGGCGGCGAGGACGTCACCGAGCCCGGGCAGGAAGGTCAGCTCGAGGGCTGTCCCACGCGGCCCGCGGGGAGCCGGAGCGGTGGCTCGTGGGGAGCGGTCGACGCGACCACGCCCGCCGGTCCGCTCGTCACGACCGTGCCCTTGACCGCCGCGGCGCGCGGGTGGCTGCGCCACGCCGTCAGGCCGAGACGGCGTCGAGCGCGCCGACCGCCCGCAGCACGAACTGCTCGGTCTGCTGGATCGCCCGTGCCCGCGCGGCGCCCTCACCGGGCACGCCACGGCCGGACAGGCAGGCGTTGACCAGGGGGACCGTGGTGGACAGGTCCTGCTCGGGGAGCACCCCGGCGGCGATGCCGCGGGACAGCACGCCGCGCAGCACCCGCTCGAAGTCGGTGACGTGCTCGCGCAACCGCGCCTGGGTGGCCCGGGACAGCATCGACCGCAGCTCCGAGCCGGGCAGGTGCTGGTCGTGCTTGAGCTGCACCATCGCGCGCACGTAGCTGCGCAGCTGCTCGACGGGGTCGTCCACGTCCGCCAGCGACTCCTCGAGCGCGTCGGCGTAGGCCTCGGTCGAGTGGGCGATGTACCCGACCAGGAGAGCCTCCTTGTCGGCGAAGTGGTTGTACACGGCCGTGCGGCCCACCCCGGCGGCGGAGGCGATGTCGGCGAGGGTGATGGTGTCGAACCCGCGCTCGTTCAGCTGCTCGGCTAGTGCGGCGAACAGTCGTCGGCGCGTCTCCTCGCGGTGCTCGCGGAGCGACCCGCCGATGATCTTGGGCATGCTGACATCGTCGCACATGTCGTCAGCAAAGCCTTCCCTCAGTGCGGTGGCACGAGTGTGGCGCGGGGCACCTCTGAGGCAGACTCGAGCCGACCGCC
>NCKG01000233.1:0-3349 GCA_002279095.1 Cellulomonas sp. 14-74-6 | reverse complement strand
CGCGTCCGCTCCTCCAGGCCGGGATCGCGCGGACGGCCTCGTCCGCGAGCGCCTGTGCCACGACGTGCGGCTCGGGACGACGCCGCCGTGCCTGACGCGTCGACCACGGCGGCCAGCCTAGTGGCCGGGCGTCGGGCGGCCCGCGTCTCGCGCCGCTCACGCTCCTGCTCTCACACCGTCGGGTGAACTGCCCGGCTGCCCGGACCGGTCGGTCCCGGAATGCCTCACGCGGTGCACCGCCGCGCCGATGGGCCACCCGACCGCACCGGCGGTTCCTGAGCTGGGGAAGGACACAGTGCGGCCATCGGCAGTCACGCCCACCGGCGTGGAACGGACGTTCGGCGTCGACGAGATCATCGTCTCCAAGACGGATCCGCAGGGGCGGATCACCTACGCCAACCCCGTGTTCGTGCGGGTCTCGGCGTACCCGGAGGCCCGGCTGCTGGGGAAGCCGCACTCGATAGTGCGGCACCCCGACATGCCCCGGGTGGTGTTCAAGCTGCTGTGGGACACCATCGGCGCGGGGCAGGAGGCGGCGGTGGCGTCCATCGGGCAGATCACCGACGTGATCGGTGCGATGAACGACCAGGTGAGCGGCATCCAGCAGGCTCTGTCCGGGCACGGTGGCCTGTCCAGCCTGGCCGAGGCCCTGCACACCGACATCACGGGTTTCGCAGCGGCGCACTGATCGCGACACACCACCCGACGCGTCCGTCGCGCGGGGTTCTCGACGCGGTGGCGCCGCTCAGCCGTGCCCGGGCGCCTCGTGGTCGCGGTGGCTGGCACGCTCCACCTGGAACGTGGAGTGGGTCACTGACACGTCCCAGTGGCGAGCGACGCACTCTTGCAGCTCGTCCAGGATGCGTGCGGCGTGCCCGTCGGAGAAGCAGGCGTCGTCGACCACCACGTGCGCGCTGAGCACCGGAAGGCCGGTAGCGATCAGCGAGGCGTGCAGGTCGTGGACCTGGCGCACGTGCTCCACCTGCATCAGGTGGGCACGCACATCGTCGAGGTCCAGGCCGGGCGGGGTCTGCTCCAGCAGCACGGCGCTGGTCTGGCGAAGCAGTCGCGCTGCGCGCGGGAGGATCAGCACCCCGATCAGCAGGCCGGCCACGGCGTCGGCCCGCTGCCAGCCGGTGGTGGCGATGACGACGGCGGCGACGATCACGGCCACCGAGCCGAGCGCGTCGTTGACCACCTCGAGGAACGCGGCGCGCAGGTTGAGGTTGGCGGCCCGGTGGCCGGTGAGCACCAGCATCGAGGCGACGTTGGCCACCAGACCGATGGCGCCGAACACGACCAGCTGGCCCGAGACGACGTCCGGCGGGTGCACCAGCCGACGGACGCCCTCGACCAGCACGTACACGCCCACCACCAGCAGCAGCGCGGACTGCGCGAACGCCGACAGCACCTCCGCGCGGCGGTAGCCCCAGGTGCGCATGGGCGACGGCGGCCGCGTCGAGAGCACCGCGGCAGTCACAGCGAGGGCCAGCCCGGCGGCGTCGGTGAGCATGTGCGCCGCGTCCACCAGCAGGGCCAGCGACCCGGTGACCAACGCACCCACCACCTCGGCCGCCAGCACGGCGAGGGTGACCCCCAACGCGACGGACAGCCGACGCCGCTGCTGCGCCCCGGCACCCTCCTCGGCGCCGTGCTCGTGCCCGTGGCCCATGCTTCCCACCCTCCGAGTGTCCCGCTCGCCGCACCAGTCAAGGCTGCCCTTAGTATCTGCATATGCGTGCAGATACTAAGGGTCGCGAGGCGGAGGCCGACGAGCAGGAGGTCACCCTGGCGGCCGAGGTGTTCGGGCTGCTGGCGGACCCGACCCGCATCCGCATCATCCTGGCGCTGCAGGGCGGCGAGCTGTCCGTCGGCACCGTCGCCGAGGCGGTCGGCAAGTCGCCCACCGCGGTGTCCCAGCACCTGGCCAAGCTGCGGTGGGGCCGGGTGGTCCGCGCCCGGCACGACGGCAACCGCGTGTTCTACTCCCTGGTCGACGAGCACGCCGCCGAGCTGGTCACCCAGGCCGTGTACCAGGCGCAGCACCTGGTGGACGAGCACCCGCGCCACCACGGCACCCAGCCGTGATCGGCCCTGTGCTGCGCAACGCCGCGTACCGACGGCTGCTCACCGCGCAGGTGGTGTCGCTGCTGGGCACCGGCCTGGCCACCGTCGCGCTCGGCCTGCTGGCGCACGACCTGGCGGGCCGACGCGCGGGGGCCGTGCTGGGCACCGTCTTCGCCATCAAGATGGTCGCGTACGTGGTGCTCGCTCCCGTGGCGACCGCCCTGGTCGCACACCTGCCCCGCCGGTCGGTGATGGTCACCGCCGACGTGCTGCGGGCCGTCGTCGCACTGGCGCTGCCGTTCGCCGGGCAGGTGTGGCAGATCTACGTGTTGGTGTTCGTGCTGCAGGCGGCCTCCGCCGTGCACAGCCCGACGTTCCAGTCCGCGCTGCCCGACGTGGTGACCGACGAGCACGAGTACACGCAGGCGCTGTCGTTCTCCCGGCTGGCCGACGACCTCGAGATGGTGCTGTCCCCCGTGCTCGCCGCCGCCCTGCTGCTGGTGGTGTCCACGCACACGTTGTTCGTCGGGACCGGGCTCGGGTTCGCGGCCTCGGCGGTGCTGATCCTGTCCGTGGTGGTCCCGCGCGCGGCCACCACGGGCGCCCCGGACGAGGGCACGCCGTTCGAGGAGCTGCCGCTCGGTGCGCGCGTCCGCCACGGCGCCCTGCTGATGGCCCGCACCCCCGGCCTGCGTCCGGCGCTGGCACTGAACCTCGCCGTGGCAGCCGCAGGTGCGTTCGTCCTGGTGCAGACGGTGGTGATCGCCCGCGACACCTTCGGGCAGAGCAACGACGTGGTGGCCGTGCTGCTGGCGGTCAACGGCCTCGGGTCGATGACGACGGCGCTCGCCCTGCCGACCGTGCTGCGCCGACGGTCCGAGCGCGTCGTGATGCTCGCCGGAGCCGTGCTGCTGACGGTGGCGACGTTCGCCGTGCCGCTCGCGCTCGGCATCCAGGCGCCGACGGCGGGACTGGTGACGGTCGGCGTCCTGTGGCTCGCGGTCGGCGCCGGCTGGGCGGCCGCGGAGGTGCCCATCGCGCGGCTGATCGTGCGGCACGTGGCCCCCGGTGATCGGCACTCGGTGTTCGCCGCGCAGTTCTCGCTGTCGCACGCCTGCTGGCTGGTCACCTACCCGCTCGCCGGCTGGCTCGGCGCCGCGGGACTGCGGGGGGCGGCACTGGTGCTCGCGGTGGTCGCAGCCGCCGCGACCGTCGGCGCCATGGCGCTGTGGCCCCGACGGCTGGCTCCTCTCCCCGCCTGAGTCGCCGCCCGGCGCTCGGC
>NCKG01000232.1:0-3369 GCA_002279095.1 Cellulomonas sp. 14-74-6 | reverse complement strand
GGGGGCGGCGAGCAAGCTCGTCGACCGCCTGGAGCGTGACGGGCTCGCCGCGCGCTCGGCCCATCCCGACGACCGCCGCTCGTCGCTGATCACCCTCACGGCCGCGGGCGAGGCGGCGCTCGACCAGGCGGCCGCGATCGTCGACCGTGCGCTGCAGGAGCACCTGGGCGACGAGCCGGCCGCAGCCGCGGTCACGACGATCCTCGAGCACCTGCTCACCACGCTGGTGCCGGTCCCGGCGGCGACCCGATGAGCGGAACGCTGCGCGCGTGCACCGTCCAGGAGAAGTCGAACGACGCGCTCGCGCCGGGCGCCAGCTCGTAGAGCGGTGACAGGATCTCCAGCTCCAGCAGTCGCGCGGACGGGTGCAGCCCCTCCTGCGAGCCGATTGGCGCAACGGTGGGGTACTGCATCCACAGCTCCACCTGGCAGCCGCCGTCCGGGTACGCGGCGTCCACGTCCACGGGGAACGTCAGGTCGATCCCCGCGCCGTCGGGGCGGCGGAAGCGGACGGACCCCGTGGCATCGGTGAACCCCACCTTGGCCACCACGTCGCTCACCTGCACGGGCCGGAACCCGTCCACCACGGGCCCGACGTCGATGGCGCCGTCGGCCTCGACCATGGAGATCGGCGCCGCGGTGCCCCACGAGCCGACCTCGACCGACCCGCCGGCCTGGTGCGCGAAGGCCTCCGTGTCCACCTGGCACACCTCCCAGACGGACCAGCGGACGGGTCGGTTGGAGACGTTGGTGAACGTGTTGCGCTGCCGGACCGTGGCGCCCGAGCGCGGGACCACCAGCCGGCGTTCGACCCGGAGGCCGGTGCGCGCGTCGTCCGGGCTGGTCAGCCGGACCACGAGCCCGTCGAGGTCGTCCGACCACTCGTCGTCGACCGTCCAGCGGCCGGAGTCGAGCACACCGTCCGGCGGACCCGGCCACTCGTCCGGGGAGCCCCAGCCCTGCGGAGCGGGCCACGTCTTCGAGCCGCCCACGTTCGCCCACGACCCCATCGCCTCGGTCAGCGGCGCCCAGGTGGATCGCGGCCGCACGGTCCCCAGGTCGGCGTCCAGGTACTCCGGGTTGCGCCACAGCAGCTCTGCTCCGCCGCAGCGCAGCGAGATCAGCCGACCGCCGACGCCGGGAAGGAAGGCGAGCTCCAGCCCGTCGTTCGCCGCACGGAGCACCTCGAGCCGGTCGTCGTCACCTGCGGTCCGCGTGAGCGCGGGACGGCCGTTCACAGCGACGGCACCACGGAGTCGCGCACCTCCGCGATCGGGCTGCCGGGTAGCAAGACGTCTCGCCTCGACGTCGGCATGGGCGATCACTGACCTCTCGTCAGGGTTGCCGGCTGTGATGGTGCCGCCGAGAGCGCGCCGTCCGGACAGGGCGGCGTTGAGCATGACGGCAAGGACGATGATCGCCCGTCATCAGGGTCCGCAGGAACGAGCCCACGCCGAGCGCACCTCGGCTGTTGCGGCGGTAGCGGCGGTCCTTCGCGGTGACCCACAGTCACGGGCGACCCGCAGGTGCACCCCTCCGGCCACTTCCGGCAGCAGGCGGCGGCGGTGCAGGGTGCTCCTGTGACCGTGCTGATCCTGCTGCGCAACGGACAGAGCCACGCGGACGCCCGGCAGGCCTATGCGGGACTGCTGGATCCCGAGCTGACCCCGACGGGGATCGCCGAGGCGCAGACAGTCGCCGACCTGCTGGCGAGCAGGGGAGTGCAGCTGGACGTCGTCATGACGTCCCCGCAGGCACGAGCCGTGCAGACGGCGGACGCGGTGCTGGCGCGGCTCGACCAGGCCGAGCTCCCGCGAGTGACCTCCTGGCGGCTGGCAGCCCGTGACCTCGGCTGCCTGACGGGGGTGGCGAAGCCGCGCGCGATCAGCCTGTTCGGCGCCGAGTCGATGAGCGAGTGGCGGTTCTCCCCCGGCGGCAAGCCGCCGGCGGCCAGCCCGGAGCGGATCCGAGCACTGCCGTGGCGGCCGACGGCCGACTTCCTGCAGAGCCTGCCCTTCGGCGAAGGGGAGTCGCTGCGTGAGGTGGAGGACCGGCTGCGACCGTTCTGGGAGGGCGCGTTGCGCACCGAGCTCGCGGCCGGGCGGACCGTCCTGGTCGTCGCGCACACCGACTCGCTCCGAGCGCTGCGCCGCGTGATCGAGAGCTGCGGCCCCGACGACGTCGACGCCCTGCGCGTCGTGCCGGGGCAGCCGTTGGCCTACCGCACGGACACCTCCGGGAACGTCCGTCCACCGGCCCTTTACCTGGAGAACCACGCCGCTCTGTGAACCGAGCTGCGGCCGCACCTGGGGGTCGGCATCACGTCGCGGAGGCATCGTGAGCACTCTGCCCAGACGACGAAAGAGCCGGAGACCATCGGGTCTCCGGCTCTTTCTCTGTGCGCGAGGCGGGATTTGAACCCGCACGCCCTTTCGGACACTGGCACCTGAAGCCAGCGCGTCTGCCGTTCCGCCACTCGCGCGCGCCGGAGAACATTAGCACGGGGCCGGAGGCCCCCGACGCCACCGTCATGACGCCCCGCGATGGGCCCGTGGCCACCCCGCGATGGCCCGGGGGAGCCCTCCGACCCGGCCCGCGCCGCACCCGTGGCGGTCCCCGCGGACCCGGCACCAACGGCCCACACCAGCGCGCCGAGCAGCACCGACGCCGCGGCCCGGTGCCCACGCGGATACGATCGAGCCGGGTCGTCGCGCACCCACGCTCGCGCACACCCCCTCGCCTGGCCCCTCCGCCGGCGACGACCGGTGAAGGAGGTGGCGTGATGGGCATCCTCGACAAGTTCGAGAACGGGGTGGAGCGCGCGGTCAACAACGCCTTCACCCGCTTCGCTCGGAGCGAGGTCAAGCCGGTCGAGCTGGTCAGCGCGCTGCGCCGCGAGGTGGACGACCGGGCGGCGGTGGTGGACCGCGACCGGACCGTCGTGCCCAACGACTTCGTCATCGAGCTGTCGACGTCGGACTACGACCAGATCGAGGCGTGGGGCGCCGAGACGCTGGCCGACGAGTTCGCGGCGAACGTCACGGACCACGCGGCGAGCCAGCGGTACGCCTTCGTCGGACCGGTGACCGTGTCCTTCGCCGAGGACCCGGACCTGGAGACGGGCCGGTTCACGGTGAAGAGCTCGACGGTGCGCGGTGCGGTGGCGCCCGCCACCACGGCAGCGCCGAGCCCGCGGCACCCGCTGCTGGACATCGACGGTCAGCGGTACCTGCTGACCGGCCCGGTGACCGTGATCGGCCGCGGGTCGGAGGCGGACATCATCGTCGACGACCCGGGCGTCTCCCGTCGGCACCTGGAGATCCGCGTCACGCCGGACGGTGTGATCGCCACGGACCTGGGCTCCACCAA
>NCKG01000231.1:0-3377 GCA_002279095.1 Cellulomonas sp. 14-74-6 | reverse complement strand
TTTCGAGCGTGCCGTCCTGCGGGTCGCGGGTGCCGTCCGCCGCTGACGGCGCGCGGCTCGGCGTTCGTCAGCAGGCCTGCGTCGTCGCGGCGCCCAGGGCGTCACCCTGGAGGAACTCGAAGCCGAGCTCGAGGGCGCGCACCAGCATCTCGGCGTCGCACACGTGCTCGGCGACCAGCTGCGCACCGTACCGCCGTGCCTCGTCCAGACCATCGCCCGGCAGCCGCGCGAGGTCGCGGCAGTCCACCTTGACGAAGTCGGCGTAGGGCAGCATCGCCCGCTGGTCCGTCGACGCCGTGTAGTCGTCG
The DNA here is from genome assembly GCA_002279095.1 of Cellulomonas sp. 14-74-6. Lineage (GTDB taxonomy): Bacteria > Actinomycetota > Actinomycetes > Actinomycetales > Cellulomonadaceae > Cellulomonas. Next base: position 3,069 of record NCKG01000231.1, on the reverse strand, counting down.
ACGGCGATGCGGTAGCCGCGGGCTCGCAGCCGCCGAAGCCCGAGCAGAACCCCGGCATGGGCCGGAACGGTCTCGACGACCTCGAGGACGAGCCGGCCTCGCGGTGCGGGGAGCGGTCGGTCGCGGACCAGGAACGAGCGCGTGACGTTGACGAAGGCCAGCGCCGATCCCGCCGCCACGCCGCCGTCGCCGAACAGGGTGCGCAGCACCGAGGCGGACGCCTCGTCCTGCCGCGCCGCCGCCCAGCTGTCGACCCCGGCCGGCCGCCCCGAGATCGACCGGTACAGGTACTCGTGCCCGAGGAGTACTCCGTTCGTGGCCCAGATCGGCTGGAGAGCGACGGGAAGCCGCTGCGTGGGGACGCCCATCGGCGTGCTCCCGCCTCCACGCGTCCGGTGCACCTGTGCGGTCACATCGGATGAGAGCGGTGGTCGTCGGGATCGTGACGGCGCATCGCCCATTCGGCCCAGCTGGCGATGACGCGGCACAGCTCCACCGCGGGTCCCCTGGGCACGGCGCAGGCGCCCCGGGACGGTGCAGGCGACCGACGGCTCAGGGGACGACGGGCCGGGCGTCGGCCCGGTCGAGCACGCCCGCGCGCTCGAGCAGATTGCCCTGGAAGAGGTTCACGCCGAGCTCCCGTGCGTGCTGCAGCTGGTCCGGTCGTTCCACGTACTCGCCCACGACGAGCGCGCCGTACGACCGGGCGGCGCGGACGACTGGCCGCCCTTCCACGTCGAGGTCTCGGACGTCGATCTTGACGAAGTCGACGAGCGGCAGCAGCCGACGTTCGCTGGGAACGTTGGTGAAGTTGGGGAGCGCGATCCGGAAACCCTGAGCGCGCAGGCGCCGGATCCCGCCGATGACGGCCGGGTCCACCGAGTCGCTCACCTCGATGACCAGCCTGTCCGGGCGGTGCGGCACCCGCAGCTCGCCGATCAGGTAGGCGCGTGGGCACCGGACGAACAGCAGCCGTCCCTGCGCGACGTCCTCCAGGTCGGCACGGCCGAACGTCGCGTCCAGGACGTGCGCGGTCGCCTCTTCGTGCTGCCGAGCGCTCCACGCGGCCGGGTTCTCCAGACGGTGCCCCGGTGACCGGAACGAGAGCTGGTAGGCGAAGGCCCGTCCGTGCTCGGTGAAGATGCCTTGCCGTGCGACGAGCACCGGCGCGCGTGCGACGTGCCGGTCCCACTCCAGTCGCAACTGAGCCGGGATCGCCTCGTCCACCGCGGCGCCCAGCCAGGACAGGCTGTCGTCGCTCTCGGGCGTCATGCGGTTCATGACACCACATGTGTGCCCCAGGCACGCAGTTCGGCGAGGGTGGATTTTCCGGTGAGGCGACGAGGCCTTTGTGCCGGTCCGTCGTTCCCGTGCCGACACGCCCCGAAACGTACCGAGAAGTAGGGACATCGTGCGGTCCAGGTGTGATGATGGGAATGACCGCACGCACAACCCTCATGACAGGAGCCCGTCATGTCCCGCGCCGCCAAAGCCCTCACCGCCGCCCTCGCCCTCGTCGCCCTGCTGGGCCTCAGCGCACCCCAGGTCGCGCCCGGTTCGTCGACCGCTGGCGGCGGGATCGGGTGCTGCAAGACCTACTGAGCGTTCGTGCCGGCCGGGGCGGTTACGACCCCTTACCGCCCCGGCCGGAATTGACCCGCTGTTGAAGGCGTCACCTACCGAGGTCACAGGTAGAGTGACTTGGTATGACGACCATCGCTGACCGTGTGCGGGAGGCGCGACTGGCTGCGGGCCTGTCCCAGACCGCCCTCGCCGGCAACGCGTTCTCGCCCAGCTACATCTCGCTCATCGAGTCCGGGCACCGAGAGCCGACCGATGCTGCGCTCACGGTGCTCGCCGAGCGCCTGGGGAGCACGCTCGAGTACCTCAAGCACGGAGAAGAGGGCCCCAACGAGGCCCGGATCCGCTTGGAGCTCAGTTACGCCAGGCTGGACGTGACCACGGGGGACACCGAAGCAGCACGTCGGCGCCTCGAGGCGCTCGACCTCGCGGTCGTCACTCCTGCGCTGCGCGTCGAGGTGCTCTCGGAGCTCGCGCGCACCCACGAGCTGCTGGGTGACCTCGAGGCGGCCGTCGAGATCCTCGAGCCGCTCCATGACGACGAGCGCGCCCGCGGGCACCACCTCGAGGCGGCCAAGCTGGCGAACGCCCTGGTCGTCTCCTACCTCGAGGGCGGCGACCTGCACCGAAGCGTGGAGGTCGGAGAGGCGGCGCTGGAGGAACTGGTCCAGCAGGACCTGGTCGGCACCGACGAGCACCTGCGCCTCGGTTCGACGGTCTTGTGGTCCTACGTCGAGCGTGGCGACCTGCTGTTCGCCACCCATCGAGCCGCCGAGCTGATCCAGCTCGCCGAGTCGCTCGGCTCACCGCGCGGCCGCGGGTCGGTGTACTGGAACGCGGCGCTGGTCGCCGAGGAGCGGCGGGACTACGCGCTGGCGCAGCAGTACACGGAGCGGGCGCTCGCCCTGCTGTCGGAGGGCGAGCCGGACCGCGACCTTCCCAGGCTCCGGCTGAACTACGCGTGGCTGCTGCTGCGCTCGGACCCCCCGGAGCCGGCGGCGGCCCTGCAGCACATCCGTGGTGCGGCGCGCGACCTCGAGGTGCTCGGGTCCACCGTCGAACTCGCGGCGATGGACGTCGAGACGGCTCGCGCGCACCTGCTGCTCGGAGATCCAGAGCTGGCGGAAGAGCGGGCTCGCCACGCGATCGAGCGCCTCGGCGCCGCGCCTCGCCTCGAGTCCGCAGTGGCGCACCTGGCGCTGGGCGATGCGCTCCACGCCCTTGGTCGTACCGAGGAAGCGGCCGGGGCCTACCAGTGGGCCGCGGACGTCCTCGGCATGATGTCCGCCTCGCGACAGTCTGCGGCTGCGTGGCGGGACCTGGGGGACCGCTACCGGGCGCACGGCGATTCGGCGGCCGCCGCCCAGGCGTACGACCGTGCACTCGCGGAAGCGGGCTTCCGCAGCACGGTGCCGGTCGGCGGTTGGCAGGTCTGGGCGCGCTGAGAGAGGTGCCGGCGGCCGGTCGCCAGGAGGGCGGTGACCGGTG
>NCKG01000230.1:0-3405 GCA_002279095.1 Cellulomonas sp. 14-74-6 | reverse complement strand
GTCGTCGGGCCGCGGGAGCGCCGCCCAGCCGTCGCCGCTGAGCCGCTCCCACGTCACCGCGCCGGCGGGCGCCGCCGGTGCCGACCAGCCGTGCCGCTCCCACGCCCGCCGGAACGGCGTGAACACCGTGTACGGCGTGCCCTGCTGCGTGCGGAGGCGACCCGGCGCGACGGCGTACGGCGAACCGGTCCGCACCAGCGGCACGTCGAGGCCAGTCTCCACGGCGGCGTCCCGGCGCCGGCCGTACGGCTCGGTGGACGCGGACACGTGCACCTCGGTGGCCTCGACCTCGCGCACGACGGCGGGTACGACGACCTCGGGCGCCCCCGTGCGGAGCACGAGCGTCCCGCCGAGCGACTCGTCCAGCGCCTGCAGGCTCGCCGCCAGCCGGACGAGGCGCGGAGCCCCTGCTGCGGCCACCAGGCGGGGGTCGACGACGAAGAGCGGCACCACCGGCCCTCCGTCCCGCGTGGCGGCGAGCAGCGCCGGGTGGTCGGCGAGCCGCAGGTCGCGGCGGAACCACAGGACGGTCGGCACAGGCCGACGCTACGGCGACGCCGTGCCCGTCAGCGAGCGCAGGTCGTCGAGGACGGCCGTCTGCAGCTCGGCCAGCGACCGGTGCCCACGTTCGGCTGGATCGGCACTTGCGTCGGCATGGACCTGCAGGCCACCAGAGACGCGACCCGGGACCTGCTCGGATGGACGCCCACCGGCCCCACGCTGCTCGAGGACGTCGCGGCCGGTCCGGAACGCCTCGTTGACCTCCTCGACGCTGCTTCCGTCGGCCGTTCACGGTGGTGGTCATGGCGGTTCTGCACCGACGAGTAGCTCCAGAACCCAAGGACCAGGGTTCGGGACGCCCCTTCTCTCCACCTGAGACGGACGTACCGTTGGCGGGCGCCACCAGGCGGTGGCCACCGTCACGCCCGAGGAGATGCCCGCGATGAGCCGTCCGCTGCGCTCACGTACCTCGACCCACGGCCGCAACATGGCCGGCGCCCGCGCGCTGTGGCGCGCGACCGGCATGGGTGCCGACGACTTCGGCAAGCCGATCATCGCGATCGCGAACTCGTACACGCAGTTCGTCCCGGGCCACGTGCACCTGAAGGACATGGGCGACCTGGTCGCCTCGGCCATCCGCGAGGCCGGCGGCGTGGCCAAGGAGTTCAACACGATCGCGGTCGACGACGGCATCGCGATGGGCCACGGCGGCATGCTCTACTCCCTGCCCAGCCGCGACCTCATCGCCGACTCCGTCGAGTACATGGTCAACGCGCACACCGCCGACGCGCTCGTCTGCATCTCCAACTGCGACAAGATCACGCCCGGCATGCTGCTGGCCGCGCTGCGCCTGAACATCCCCACGGTGTTCGTCTCCGGCGGCCCGATGGAGGCCGGCAAGGCCGTCGTCGCCGACGGCGTCGCCAGCACCCACCTCAACCTGATCAACGCGATCAACTACTCGGCGGACGACAACGTCTCCGACGACGCCCTCGGCCTGGTCGAGGCGAACGCGTGTCCCACCTGCGGGTCCTGCTCCGGCATGTTCACGGCCAACTCGATGAACTGCCTCACCGAGGCGCTCGGCCTCTCGCTGCCGGGCAACGGCTCCACGCTGGCGACCCACGTCGCGCGCCGCGACCTCTTCCTCGAGGCCGGGCGCACCGTGGTGGAGCTGGCCAAGCGGTACTACGAGGACGACGACGACACCGTCACGCCCCGCGGCATCGCCACCAAGGCGGCGTTCGCCAACGCGATGACGCTCGACGTCGCGATGGGCGGCTCCACCAACACCGTGCTGCACATCCTGGCGGCGGCGCAGGAGGCCGGCGTCGAGTTCACGCTGGCCGACATCGACGGGCTGTCCCGCCGGGTGCCGTGCCTGAGCAAGGTGGCGCCGAACCACCCCGACTTCCACATGGAGGACGTGCACCGCGCCGGTGGCATCCCCGCCCTGCTCGGCGAGCTGGACCGCGCCGGCCTGCTGGACCACGACGTGACCAGCGTGCACACGCCGACGCTGCGCGCCTGGCTCGACGACTGGGACGTCCGCGGCGGCAAGGCGACCGACCGGGCGCTCGAGCTGTTCCACGCCGCCCCGGGCGGGGTCCGCACCACCCAGGCCTTCTCCACGGCCAACCGCTGGGACCACCTCGACACCGACGCGGAGAACGGCTGCATCCGCGACGTCGCGCACGCGTACACGGTCGAGGGCGGCCTCGCCGTGCTGCGCGGCAACCTCGCCGACGACGGCGCGATCATCAAGACCGCCGGCATCGACCCGGAGCTGTTCCACTTCGTCGGCACGGCCGTCGTCTGCGAGTCGCAGGAGGAGGCGGTCGACAAGATCCTGTCCAAGCAGGTGAAGCCCGGTGACGTCGTCGTCGTGCGGTACGAGGGCCCGTCGGGCGGCCCCGGCATGCAGGAGATGCTCTACCCGACGTCGTTCATCAAGGGCCGCGGCCTGGGCAAGGTGTGCGCGCTGATCACCGACGGCCGGTTCTCCGGCGGGTCGAGCGGCATCTCCGTCGGCCACGTGTCCCCGGAGGCGGCGGCGGGCGGCACGATCGGCCTGGTCGAGGACGGCGACGAGATCGAGATCGACGTCGAGAAGCGGCTGATCAGGCTGAACGTGCCCGACGACGTGCTGGCGGCGCGCCGCGCCAAGATGGAGGCGTCCGAGCGGCCGTGGCAGCCGGTGGACCGCGAGCGGTATGTGTCCCAGGCGCTGCAGGCGTACGCGGCGATGGCGACGTCGGCCGACCGGGGAGCGGTGCGCGACCTGGCGCGGATCCGCCGCGGCTGAGACGTCGGGACGGCGCGGCCGCACCACGCTCGCCGTGAACCCGAGGGTGCCGTCCGGGCCGCTCAGGTAAGGGCGACCTACACTCCGAGGGCATGACGGCCACCGCAGGCAGTGACGGGATCGACCTCAAGCCGCGCTCGCGGCAGGTGACGGACGGGATCGAGGCGACAGCGGCGCGCGGCATGCTGCGTGCGGTCGGCCTGGGCGACGATGACTTCGCCAAGCCGCAGATCGGCGTCGCGAGCTCGTGGAACGAGATCACGCCGTGCAACCTGTCGCTGCAGCGCCTGGCGCAGGCGGTGAAGGGCGGCGTGCACGCGGCGGGCGGCTACCCGCTGGAGTTCGGCACCATCTCGGTGTCCGACGGCATCTCCATGGGCCACGAGGGGATGCACTTCTCGCTGGTCAGCCGCGACGTCATCGCCGACTCGGTGGAGACCGTGATGATGGCCGAGCGGCTGGACGGCTCGGTGCTGCTCGCCGGCTGCGACAAGTCCCTGCCCGGCATGCTGATGGCCGCGGCTCGACTGGACCTGGCGAGCGTGTTCCTCTACGCCGGCACGATCATGCCGGGCTGGGTGAAGCTCGAGGACGGCACC
>NCKG01000229.1:0-3415 GCA_002279095.1 Cellulomonas sp. 14-74-6 | reverse complement strand
GGGTATCAGTGCCCGCCAGCGCCTGTATGACTTCGGGGTCATCCCGGGGGCCCGCATGGTGACGATCGTGGTGATGAAGTTGACGGCGCCGAGGATGGTGCCGAAACCCGTCAGCGCCAGGCCGAACACCCACAGGTCGCCGCCGACCCCCGGCGAGTACACCTGGTTGGACAACGGGGCGTAGGCGAACCACCCGAACGAGGCGGCACCCTGCGGCGTGAGGAATCCTGCGGCCGCAATGAGGCCGCCCAGCAGGTACAGCCAGTAGGCGAACATGTTCAGCCGCGGGAACGCGACGTCCGGGGCGCCGATCTGCAGCGGCATCAGCACGTTCGCGAACCCTGCGAACAACGGCGTCGCGAACAGCAGCAGCATGATCGTGCCGTGCATGGTGAACGCCTGGTTGTACTGCTCCGGCGTGGAGAACACCTGCATCCCGGGCGCGAACAGCTCGCTGCGGATCAGCAGCGCCAGGATCCCGCCCACGATGAACCACACGAAGGACGTGATCAGGTACATGTACCCGATCGTCTTGTGGTCGGTGGAGGTGATCACCTTCACGACGGTCCGGCCCAGGGTCTGCCGACGCGGCGCCAGGCCCGGGATCAGCTCGGTCGTCGCCGCCATCAGCCTGCACTCCCCACGCTGTTGAGGTCCTGCGCCCGGCTCACGTCGAGCCCGAGCTGACCGGTCTGGCCCTTCGCCTTCAGGTCGGCGATGTGCGCGTCGTACTCGGCGCGCGTCACGACCTTCACGTTGAACAGCATCCGCGAGTGGTACTCACCGCAGAGCTCGGCGCACTTGCCGCGGTACTCGCCCACGGTCTTCGGCGTCACCTCGAACTGGTTGGTCCGTCCGGGGATCACGTCGAGCTTGTACAGGAACGCCGGGACCCAGAACGAGTGGATGACGTCCCGCGAGTTCAGCGTGAACAGGACCTTCTCGTCCACCGGCAGCCAGATCGTCACCGGCTCGTCGAGCGCGCCCGGCGCCTGCAGGTCCTGCACCTGCTGGCCGCTGTCGTAGACGTTGGCGTCCTGGTAGTTGACGTCCCAGCTCCACTGCTTGCCGATCACCTGGACGTGGACCTTGGCGTCGCCCGCCTTGGTGGTGATCGCCGTCACGTCGCGGTTGGTGTAGTAGAAGAGCACGCCGACCATGACGAGCGGCAGGATCACGTACATCACCTCGAGCGGCACGTGGTACCTCAGCTGCACGGGCAGCGTGCTGTCCGCCTTGCGCTTCCGGTACACCGCGACGCACCACAGGATCAGGCCCCAGACGAGCAGTCCCACCAGGAGCGCCGCGATCCACGAGCCGCGCCACAGGCTGGCGACGCGTCCGGTCTGGTCGGTCACCTCGTGCTGGGTGCTGCCGGGCAGCCAGCCTCGGTAGACGGTGTCCGAGCAGCCGCTCAGGGCGACCGCTGCCATGAGCACCAGCCCGGTGCCCACGAGGGCCCTGCGGCGCGTCCGGCGGTGGTTTTCCGGGTGCACGGGCAACCTTCCACTCACGGTCCGGGGCGGGCGTACGGCGCACGTACGACGGCCACCTGGGACCTTGGTCCTTTCGACGCGTGCAGCGTAGCGCGCGGGCGGCCCCCCGTCGTGCCCGGCGACGCGATATGACGACGCGGTGTCAGCATGATCGACGCCGCTTCGAAGCCCGTTACCGTGCACGTCGTGGACGACACGACGTCTCGGGTGGTGCTCGACGCCGGCGGACAGGCGCCCATGCTGCCGGTCGCGCGCGAGGCCTTCGTCGCTGCGATCGACGAGGGCTGGGCCGACCCACGGAGGCTGCACGCCGAGGGCCGCCGAGCCCGCCTCCTGCTGGACGGTGCCCGCGAGGCGATCGCGGCGGTGGTCGGTGCCCGTACGGACGAGGTCGCCCTCGCTCCGTCGCACACGGAGGCTCTGCACTCCGCCGTCCGGGACGTCGCACTCGGGCGACGTCGGGCCGGGTCCCGCATCGTGGCCGGTGCTGTGGAACGTGCCGCGGTGCTCAACGCCGCCGACTTCGTCACGGCCCGCTCCGGAGGCCGGCGCGTGACGGTGCCCGTCGACCGGTCGGGACGGGTGGACGCGGACGCGTTCATCGGCGCCCTGGCCCATCCCGGCGTCGCGCTCGCGGCGCTCCAGCATGCGAACGGTGAGGTCGGCACCCTGCAGCCGGTGGCCCGGGTGCACGCCGCGGCGCGAGCGGTCGGCGTCCCCCTGCTGGTCGACGCCGGGTCGAGCCTCGGGCACGTCGACGTGGGGCCGCACTGGGACCTGCTGGCCGCCGGCGCGGCCGACTTCGGCGGTCCAGGCGGGATCGGCGTGCTCGTGACCCGCAGCGGCGTCCGTCGCACGCCGGACCACCCGGAGGACGAGGACCGGTGGTTCCCCGGCGGCGTGAGCGTCCCGGCTGCCCTCGCCGCGGCCGTGGCGCTCCAGGCCGCGGTCGCGGACCAGGACCGGGCTGACGCCGCTCGACGCGAGCTGGTGGACGTGATCCGCCACCGCGTCGCGACCCAGGTGCCCGACGTCGAGGTGGTGGGAGAGCCGACGGACCGGCTGCCGCACGTCGTGACCTTCTCGTGCCTCTACCTCGACGGAGAGTCCCTCGTGAGGGAGCTCGACGCGCGCGGCTTCGCCGTCGGCTCGGGATCGGCCTGCACCTCGAGCGCCCTCGAGCCGAGCCACGTGCTCGCCGCCATGGGGGTGCTCACCCACGGGAACGTGCGCATCGCCCTTCCTCGCGGCACCACGCGCCACGACGTCGAACGGTTCTGCGACGTCGTCCCCGAGGTCGTGGGGCAGCTGCGCGAGCGCGCCGGCGTGGTGGGACTGTGACGGAGGCTGCCGAGGCCGGTGAGGTGGTCGACGCCCGCGGGCTGGTGTGTCCCGCGCCGATCGTGCGGCTGGCCCGCGTGGCACGCGCTGCTGCAGCCGGCACGCTGGTGACGGTGCTGGCGACCGATCCCGCCGCCGAGGTGGACGTCCCCGCCTGGGCACGGATGCGAGGGCACACGGTGGTGCGCACCGAGCGCTCGAACGACGGCGTGCTGGAGGTCACGGTCCGGATCGGCGGCCGGTGACCGGGGGGCCACCGGCCTGAGACCGGACGCAGGCGGGCCCGGCACCGTGAGGTGCCGGGCCCGTCGAGCCGCTGGTGCGCCGGTCAGCTGAAGGAGCCGCCGCACGCGCAGGAGCTGCCGGCGTTCGGGTTGTCGATCGTGAAGCCCTGCTTCTCGATCGTGTCCGCGAAGTCGATCGTCGCGCCCTCCAGATACGGCACGCTCATGCGGTCGACGACCACCTCGACGCCACCGAAGTCCTTGACGGCGTCGCCGTCGAGGATCCGCTCGTCGAAGTAGAGCTGGTAGATCAGGCCCGAGCAGCCACCGGGCTGCACGGCCACGCGCAGCCGG
>NCKG01000228.1:0-3435 GCA_002279095.1 Cellulomonas sp. 14-74-6 | reverse complement strand
AGCACCAGCGCGCGATCCTTGACCCGGTAGTAGTCGGCGATGTCCGCCGCGGTCGCGACCCCGTGCGCCCTCGCCGCCCGGCGTACGAGCTCGCCGATCGCGGCGGTGCGGTCCAGGTCGCGTCCGAGCAGTTGGGCCGGCACCACGTGCTCCGCGAGGGCGTAGCGGCGCTCGAAGCCGTCGCGCCCCGCGATCGCCACCTCGCCGACGCGCCACAGATACTCCAGCGCGTGCTTGACGTCGTCCCACTCCCACCAGCCGCCCTTGCCGCCCGGGGCGTCGCCGCGGATCTCGGCCGGGCGCGAGGGCCCCCGCTCGTGCAGCTCCGACCTGACCCAGTCCAGCGTGCGGGCCGACGAGGTCCGTCCCCAGAACTCGCCGCGCTTGGCGCGGAACGCCTCGCGGCGGAAGCCCCACAGCGGCCAGTCCTCGACGGGGAGGAAGGTCGCCTCGTGGGCGAGGTACTCGGTGTAGCGGCCGGTCCGCGCCGGGGTCGGGCGGGACAGGAAGGCGCGCTCCAGCAGCGCGGGGTCGTAGGCGCCCAGACGCGAGAACAGCGGCAGGTAGTGCGAGCGCGCGAACACGTTCACGGAGTCGATCTGCAGTACGCCCATGCGCGCACGGTGAACGTCGGCCGCAACGCCGCCGACTCCGGGGTGCGCATCGAGGACGGCTTCGACGCCTCGCTGCTGGACCACGAGTCCGAGGCGGTGCTGCTCGGCCGGCTCGCGGAGCTCCCGCGCGTCGTCGCGGCCGCCGCGGAGCTGCGGGAGCCGCACCGCGTCGCCCGCTACCTCGAGGACCTCGCCGGGGCCTACCACAAGTGGTACGACCAGCGCCGCGTCACGCCCTTCGGCGACGAGGAGGTCTCCGACGTGCACCGGACGCGCCTGTGGCTGAACGACGCGACGCGTCAGGTCCTGGCCAACGGGCTGGGGCTGCTGGGTGTGAGCGCGCCGGAGCGGATGTGACCGGCCCGCTCGGAGAGCCGTGGTCGTCCGGCGCCAAGAGGACGGCGGACGGGTCGCTGTCGGTCGCGGGCGTGGACGTGCACGAGCTCGCCGCGCGGTTCGGCACACCTGCCTACGTCCTGGACGAGGCGGACCTGCGGGCGCGGGCGCGGGGCTTCCGCTCGGCGTTCGCGCGGGCCTTCGCCGCTCTCGGGTGCGAGGTGGACGTCTACTACGCCGGCAAGGCGTTCCTGTCGCGCGCCGTCGCGCGCTGGGTGCACGAGGAAGGGCTTCGCGTCGACGTCGCGACGGGAGGTGAGCTCGCCGTCGCGCTCGCGGCCGGCGTCCCGGGCGAGCACCTCGGCATGCACGGCAACAACAAGTCGGACGACGAGATCGCGGCGGCCCTGGACGCGGGCGTCGGCCGGCTGGTCGCCGACTCGCTGGTCGAGATCGACCGGCTCGCGGCCGCCGCGGCGACCCGGGGACTGGTCGCACCGGTGATGGTGCGGGTGACCACCGGCGTGCACGCGGGCGGCCACGAGTACATCTCCACGGCGCACGAGGACCAGAAGTTCGGCCTGTCGATGACGGCCGGCCCGGACGGCGGCGACAGCCCGGCGATGACCGCGCTGCTCGCGGTGCTGGACCGCCCGTCGCTGCGGCTGCTCGGCATCCACTCGCACATCGGCTCGCAGATCCTCGACCCGACGGGGTTCGAGGTCGCCGCGCGGCGGGTGCTCGAGCTGCGCGCCGCGCTGGCGACGCGCAGCGGCGTGCTGGTCGAGGAGGTCGACCTCGGCGGCGGGTACGGGATCGCGTACCTGCCCGGCGAGGAGCCGATGGACGCGGACGAGGTCGCCGACGGCGTCGCAGCCGCGGTGGCGGCCGCAGCCCGGGACACCCGGACGGCGCTGCCGCGGTTCTCGGTCGAGCCCGGGCGGGCGATCGTCGGGCCGTCGGGTCTGACGCTCTACACGGTCGGCACGGTCAAGCCGGTGCGCCTCGACGACGGGCGGGTGCGCACCTACGTCTCGGTGGACGGCGGGATGAGCGACAACATCCGCCCCGCCCTGTACGGCGCGCGGTACCACGCGGAGGTCGTCGGGCGCTCGTCCGGCGCGGACACCGTGCTGGCGCGCGTGGTGGGCAAGCACTGCGAGAGCGGCGACATCGTCGTGCACGAGGTGCAGCTGCCGGGCGACGTGCACGCGGGCGACCTGCTCGCGGTGCCGGCGACGGGGGCCTACGCGAGGTCGATGGCGTCGACCTACAACCTCGTGCCCCGGCCCCCCGTGCTCGGCGTGCGCGACGGTACGGCCCGCGTGCTGCTGCGCCGGGAGACCGTCGCGGACCTGCTGGCGCTCGACGAGGGCTGATCCGCGCGGTCCCGGGCGGCGCCGGAGGCGGTGTGCCCGACCCCTGATCGGCCCGGACACCCGTGCGACGGCGGCCCGTATCGTATGCGCCGACACCCCCACGAGGAGAGGTACCCGTGAGCGCTGCGCCCACCTCCGGACCGTTGCGCGTGGCCGTCCTCGGCTGCGGCGTGGTCGGCACCCAGGTGGTCCGGCTGCTCACTGAGCAGGCCGACGACCTGGCTGCACGCGTCGGGGCGCCGCTGACGGTCGTCGGGGTCGCCGTGCGCAGCCTCGACGCCGAGCGTGACCCCGTCGTGGACCCTGCCCTCCTCACCACCGACGCGCAGTCCCTGGTCCGCCGGGCGGACGTGGTGGTCGAGCTGATGGGTGACATCGAGCCCGCCCGCAGCCTGATCCTCGAGGCGATCTCCCACGGTGCCGCGGTGGTGACCGCGAACAAGGCGCTGCTCGCGCAGGACGGTCCGACGCTACGCGGCGGCGGAGGCGGCCGGTGTCGACCTGTACTTCGAGGCGGCCGTGGCCGGTGCCGTGCCGGTGGTGCGCGCGGTGCGCGAGTCCCTCGCGGGCGACGGTGTGCGCCGCGTGCTCGGCATCGTCAACGGCACCACCAACTACGTGCTCGACCGGATGGCGGCCGAGGGCCTCGACCTCGACATGGCGGTCAAGGAGGCGCAGGCGCTGGGCTACGCCGAGGCGGACCCGACGGCGGACGTCGAGGGGTACGACGCCGCGGCGAAGGCCGCGATCCTCGCCTCGCTCGCGTTCCACACCCGGGTCTCGCTGGACGACGTCGGCCGGGAGGGCATCACGGCCCTGACCGCGGACGACGTGGCGTGGGCGGCGCGCACCGGCCACGTGCTCAAGCTGCTCGCCATCGCGGAACGGGTGCGCGACGAGGAGACCGACCGGGACGGCGTCCTGGTGCAGGTGCACCCGTCGCTGGTGCCGGAGGGGCATCCGCTGGCCAAGGTCGGCGGCTCTTTCAACGCCGTGTTCATCGAGTCCGACGCCGCCGGGGAGCTGATGTTCCTCGGTCGTGGTGCCGGCGGCGCCCCGACCGCCTCGGCGGTGCTCGGCGACGTCGTCTCGGTGGCGCGGCCAAT
>NCKG01000227.1:0-3489 GCA_002279095.1 Cellulomonas sp. 14-74-6 | reverse complement strand
GCCCCAGATCCGCACGTGCATCTGGTTGTCCGCCACCCATGCCTGGATGAGGGCGCCGTACGGCGTGTTGTTCTTCCACTTCATGTCCACCGTCGGCACGAAGATCGTCGCCTCGCGACCCTCCGGGTACCGCGTGAACCACTCCGAGTGCGGGGTGTGCGCCACGTCCTCGAACCCCGCGAAGAAGGCGGCGTTGTAGGTGGTCGTCGAGACCTGCGACAAGCCACCGCCGAGGGCCTGGACGTGGTCGCCGTCGACGATCGCGCCGGCGTCGACGTAGCCGTGCGCCGCGTCGATGGGGCTCAGCGCGGTGCCGAGGCTGAACGTGTCGCCGGGCCGCACCAGGACGCCGTTGATCTTGTTCGCGCCGACGGTGATGTTCACCGTGCGATGGGGCTCGCTGGTCAGCGGCGTCGCGAACTCGGAGACGATCTCCTTGATGCCGAGGGCCTGCAGCGCCGCCGTGCTCTGCGCCGGGTCCGACGGCACCAGCGACACGGTGGCGGTGCGCTGGATCGGGGACGACGCGGCCGCCGCGACCGCCGCCGCGAGGGCGTTGGGTTCGATCGTCGTGCCGGGTGTCCCCGGGACGAGCACGGGGGCGTCGTTCTGGAAGTCGAAGCGCGCGTCCGACGCCGGCGTCACCAGGCCCGGCGTCTGCGCCAGCACCGCGGCCACCAGGGCGGGGCCGTTGAACTGCAGCACCAGCTTGCCGTCCTGGGCGACGAAGGACGCGTTGGCGACCAGCGTGCTCGCGGGCAGGCTGACCGTCCGGTCCGCGACGGCCACCGTCACGGGTGCACCGGCGACGCGCTGCGCGACCTCGGTGAGTGCCGCGTCCGTCTCGGCCTGGGTGATGTCCGGGGCGACCGGCCTGGTCGGCAGCACGAGAGGTCGTGCGCCGACCAGCCAGCCGTCCCGGATCGTCTTCTCGGCGCCCGGGACGTCCAGGTCGGTGCCGTCCTGCGCCGGGGTGGCGTGGGCGGTGCCGTCGGCGAAGACGATCGAACCGTTGACGGGAGCGACCTGCAGCGATTCGGCCAGCTGCTGGACCGCCGAGTGCAGGGCGCCCGCGTCGACCGCGGTGACGGCGGGCTGGGCGCCCACCCCGACCACCTGGTTCCAGAGGCGGACCGGCTGCAGCAGGTTGACGCCGACGAGCCGCCGGACCGTCGCTGCGGCGTCGAACGTCAGACCCGCGCGGGCGGGGTCCAGCTGCGACTGCTGGCTCCCCGCCGCGACAGCCAGCGCGCCGCTAGTCGCCGGGCCGAGGCGGCCCGTGAGCCGGTCCACCGCCGCGGTCTCGGGCAGGCCGCCGATGTCCACCCCGGCGACCGTGGCCCCGCGCGGCACCCGGTGGCCGAGCGCGTAGGAGGCACCGGCGTACGCACCGACGAGCACGACGACGACGCCGAGCACGACGGCCAGCTGGCGCGGCCAGCGACGGCGGCCGTCGTCCGGCTCGAAGACGTCCAGCACGGAGGTCTCACGGTTCACGACCGGGATGGCGCCTCCGCGGACCTGCGGGGACGACGAGCCGCCGGCCGCGGTCGCCGGGAAGGCGCTGGTCCGCGAGGGGATCGCCGTGGCAGCCGCGGGCTCCGCCGGGACGGCCGGGGCCACGACGGTCGGCTCGGCGGCGGTCACGGGGGTCGCCGGCGCGTCGACAGGGGCGCCGACCGGCGGATCGACGGGGGCCGGCGAGCCACCGGTGGCTGTCTCGACCGTCGGTGTGTCAGGGCCGGTGACCGGCTCAGGGGTGCCGTCGGCAACCGGGGCGTCCTGGGCACCCGGCCCGTCGGGGGCGATCGGCGCGTCCGGGACGATCGGCCCGTCGGCGGCAACCTGGGCGTCGGAGGCGACAGGGCCGTCAGGCGTGCTCGGCGGGACCGCCAGGGCGTCGGCGCCGTCGACCGCCTGCGCGGGCTCCGTCGCGCTCCGGGTCTCCGCCGCGGCGCCGGGGATCCGGTCGAGTGGTTCGGTCTCCTCGAGGACGCCCGCCGCCTCCGGGGTGTCCTCCGGCGCCTGCTCCGAGGCCTCAGCGACCGGGGTCGCCTCGGCGTCGTCCCGGGGCGTGCTCGGGCCGTCGCCACCCTGGTGCGCCGAGGGGATGTGGTGCAGCCGGCTGATGTCGGACCAGGTGGGCCAGCGGGTGCCGTCACCGTCGACGCCCGGCGTGGGATCGGCGACCGGTACGGAGTCGCTGTCGGTCCCGTTCGTCATGCACTCCCCCTGGGTGGCGGGGCCGCTCTCCCGCGTCGCGCGATTCTACGGCGGCAGGGGTCGGCGGCCGGGGAGGCGCCCGTCGGGCGGCCACCCGGCGCCACGTGCGGGCGCCGACGAGGCCGCCGCGAGGCTCAGCGGACGGGTCGGAGCCGGCCTCGCAGGTGCACCAGCGAACCCGCCTCGGCGTCCCCCTGGACCGCGTCGAGCACGCCGCCCACGACGATCCGGTGGTCACCGGACTCGTACACCGCGACGGTCTCGCAGTCGAACCAGGCGGCGGCGCCGTCCAGGCGGGCACCGCCCGTCAGCGCCGAGACCGTGTGCGGCACGCGGTGCAGCTGGCCGACGACGGGCCGGCCGTACGACGCCAGCCAGTCCGCGACCGGGGCCTGGTCGTCCGCCAGCACGCTGAGCGTCCACCGGGCGGTCTCCTCGAGCGCCTCCGCCAGCCGGGAGTCGGCGTGCACGCAGAACAGGAGCTGCGGGGGCCGCAACGAGACCGACGCCACGGAGCTGACGGTCGTGGCGTGCACCGACCCGCGCCACGCGACCGTGACCACGCACACGCCACCGGGGAGCCGGGCCGCGGCCGCCCGGTACGCGTCCACGTGCTGGTCGTCCGCGGCGGTCACGGGCGGTCGACGAACAGTCGGCGCGGCAGCAGCGCCACCGCCACCGTCACCACCAGCGACCCGATCACCCACACCAACCCCAGCACCCCGGCGGGCACCAGCACGTCCCCGCCGGGTCCCCGCTGGGCGAGCACCTGCACGGCCAGGAACAGACCGCCGAGGAAGCCGACCCAGGTGACCCAGCCGGACCACGCGCGCGCGGTGACGGCGGCGCTGAGGACGAGGACGAGCGCGCCGACCATCCCCCAGGGCTGGTAGGCGCGGTGCACGACGGTGCCGACCGTGCCGACCAGCGCGCCGAGCAGCAGAGCACCCGCGGCACGACCGGCCGCGGCGGCTGTCAGGGGTTGCACCGGGTCAGGCTACCGGCGCGTGCTGGGCGCGCCGTCCGAGCCCGTGCGGCGCCGGCGGACCGGCTCCGGCCACTCGACGGCGCCGGGGTCGCCGCCCACCACCTCGTAGCCCTCGTTGGGCAGGAGCGGCTGCAGGAGGCGGTTGCTCAGGGCGAACGCACCGACGAGCCGAGGGTCGCCGTCGATCGGCGTCACAGCCTGCACCTGCGTGGCGTGGGCGCGCAGCGCGCCCACCACGTGGTCACGGACCGGGCGCACGTCGACCAGGGAGCCCGGCA